>NZ_JBEPPD010000028.1:0-37138 GCF_040547165.1 Pedobacter sp. UYP30
TATTCTACCTCAAACAAAAACTGGTGTACTTTGGCTCGGAATGGCTGGTGCAGTATGCCTCGGAATGGGTGGTGTAGTATGGGTCGGAATATCCACGGACAGTTAAATTGCGCGGATGTGCACACCCCGCTGTACTACCCTGGAATTTCAGAATTCACCGATATACCTTGATGAGCTGGAAAGCAGGGAAGCCTTTTACAAAAAGCCGATTTGGGTATTTAATTACGATAAGTTCAAAAGCTTCCGAATTTTGAAAGCCTTGCCGGATGTGGATCATCCCCATTTGGCAGACTTTGAATTTTGCCACACAGACCACCTTTCTATGATTAGAAAACTGCTTACCGGTCGTGGCAAGCCTAACATATTGACCTTCTACCACCCTGAGCTGAAGGCACTACCGCTAACTTCTTTTGTTATTCTTTTTGCTGGAGAAATCCGCACCGTATGTGGTACCAGGCGAAGCACCCCATTATTGCAGATCTGGGGGGTCATTTTTTATACCAGTTGAAACAGCGTAAACAGCTATCTGGCGACTACCCCTATCTGCATATGATTACCAGGCAATCCTATATTGAACAGTACCCGAAGTAAATTCACTTTACCCCTTATTCGCCTTATTTCTTAGCTGCCAAAACTATATACAGCAAAAAACAGTTGTATTGGAAACATATACCATGGAACCCATTAAAAACGTTAAACCATTGAGCGCAGAACAACTTTTCGACATTTTGAAAAAAGAGTTTGCAGAATTTATCAACACCAAGCTGGATTCCAGCCTAACTATTGAATATGCCCACGTTGCCGATATCATTAATATTTCATTCCCTGAGGTAATTGATAACGCTGCATTTACTGTAACTGTTACGGAAGATGACTTGGTGGTATCAAACAATGCTATAGATGTGGAGTACAATACAGAACTGCTGGAAGAAAACCTGATTGAATTTCTTACCGTTCAAGCTGGCTAATCCAGCCACGGGCGCTATAAAAAAGAAAATGGGGCTAGTCATACCGACCAGTCCCATTATCTAAATTAACGTTCTCATATACATAAGCGCATATTCCGCGGAAACATTGTGTGGTGTTAAAATAATTTAAATTCTTTTTGAAACCCTCCTCAGGCTTTACCAGCCTATCGGGAATATCACTAACACTGAAATATGTTCCAGTGCGCCCCTCAGATGTTTCAGTGTAAAAGTGATCTGGTTTTCTACAGAACGTTTTGACATACCCAATCTTCCGGCAATTTCTTCATTACTCAAAGTCTGCTTACGGCTCATCAGGAAAATCTCCCTGCATGTTTTTGGAAGATCGTCCAAAGAACTGTGCAGTTCCGTATCAAGATCGGTAGTGGTGAGCCGCTCATAGCCGGTGCTGGACACCGTACGGTTAGACAACCCTTCTACATTAAATTTATAATCAATAGGAATAATTTTGGTGGCTGCTATATGTCTACATACCTGGTACCGCGAGGCAGCTGTAAGGTAGCCCTTAACCGCATTGATATGTACCGTTTTTCTATTGGCCCACAACCGGCCAAAAAATTGTGTCAAAAAACGGGGGGTATAATGAGAATTGCAAACCTCGGAACATTTAAATTAAATCTTTAACATTATCTTTAGTAATAAACTACCTCGGGGCAGAGCCCGAGAGGTAGTAAAATAGTGCTAACTGTCAAGATTACAGAAAAATCGAAGCAGAGCTTCGAGGACTCAAACCTAAAAATATTAAATTTTCTCACCCGGGATTTCTCCAATAGTCCAAATAATCTTAGAGCCTGTTTAAATTTTATTCAATAATAACTTTATAGCGGATAATTTGACCATCGTTTCGGATGTTTCCATTAGCAGCTCATAGTTTTTGCAAAGTCTTCTATCGTTGTCGAGCCACGAAAAAAATTCTCTCTACCACCCATCTTTTGCCCACGGGCTTAAAACTGGCCTTGTTTTCCATTGTGCGCATGACCACCCGGAGCACATAGCCGAATGCCTTTTTTAACCCCCCTCGCTATCTCCCCCTGTAACGCCGTCGGCAATGATCACTTTTACGCTGCAGAGGAAATCCTTTAGCACCCGAATCAGTAAGATGACCGCTTTGCTATCTTGGATATGTGCCACCCTAACCATTACCGCTATCAAGAAACCATTCATGTCCACAACCACGTGCCTTTTTATGCCCTTTACCTTTCTATTGCCGTCAAAACTGTTCAGAGACCTATTGTTCCCCCACCTTACGCTTTGGCTATCAATTATACCCAGGCTGGGTTCGGCATTTGGCCGTAGCCTACCTAACTTTCTCCCTGAGTTTTCCATGAGAATGTCGATCTTGCATAGATCGGCCCATTTTTTATAGTAATAATAGACCAGTTGCCATTTGGGAAAGTTAAGGAACAACATCCGCCACTGACAGGCCGTTTTGACCAGATAGTGGATGCCATCCCAGATAAGACGAAGGCAATGCTTACACTTTCGGTCATTAAAGTTCAAAGTTTTTTTTTATAATCACCGTTGCCAATCGCTATTCTTTCGATTGGCGAAGCCCTTTTTTCAACTTATCAACACATAATAAATTTTATTATTTTTAAACAGGGTCTAAATTTAACCTAATATTTTTTGATGGTGTTACTCTACAATCAAATTTTTAGATTGAGATTTGAGTTTTTGGTTTGGATTGGCTAAGAAAAGTTTTACATAATCCGTTCCATCGACAGTAAATCCTGGAGCATGTCCCTTGTTGTGGATAATCAGCAATTGACTATTGGGCATGTAACGTTTAATTAATGTGTTATAGAATGTTCGACAATCAGGGTCTACATCGCCGCCCGATATCAACGCGGGAATGCTTGAATATATGGGTTGTTTTGCGATTTTTGGTTCAGGTTTTACCTGCCAGCAATCACATATTTCATGGTTCACATTATTAAATCGATAGCCAGCCAGCCAAGGAAGCACCTGAGACTGCTGCTTTTCCAGTTTAGGATCAGCGTAAGCTATTTGTTCTGTGCAATAAACGGAGTAACGCATTCCAAGAGAAAGACTCACGTCTCCTTCAAAAGCACCATCGAGGACTTCTCTAACATATTGTTCATGGTGACTTTCTATGATGTCAATGATTACTGAAGCCACAGTACTAACTTGCCGGGAATTTAGTCGGTCTAATACCGCATCAAGTAACTCATTTTTAGTATAAATTACATTAATACTATTAATACTATCCTTCTCTTTGTAAGAAATATTAAATTTTTTCCCGGTGATTGATGTGAAATATTGATGAAACCTTGCTCTAATGTTTTTATATCTCGCAGATGAGGAGTCTGTTTCACAATTTTTAAATATTTGCTCCAATGCCTCATTAATATTAAATAACGCGTGTTCTTCAAAATTAACATATCCTGGAAGCGGCGAATTTAAGATTAACGTACGAACTCCTTCAGGATGAATACGTGCCATTGTAAGCATAAGACCTCCACTGTAAGATACACCAACTAAATTAAGGGAATCAACGTTTAACGCTAACCTCAAATCATTTATGTCTTCGGCACTCTCTACGGTGTTGTATGCTGATAAATCGACTCCTTGCGCCTTAAAGCGGTTTCTGCATCCCTGTACGGCAGCTAATAGAAGGCTATCCTTGTTTTTCCCATCCTTGTAGCTACGCTTAATGGCTGAAGCTACCTCCATGCAGTCCAGACATGGTTTCGCGCGTTTTGACCCGCGCTGATCGAACGCAATAAAGCCGCCAAATGCCAAAAAGCCAGAGTTATAGCTTATACTATCAATATTTACCGTTGTGCTATAGCCCGGCCCGCCTGTTGTGTAAAGCGAAATATTTTTATGAGCATCCTGATCTGGTTTACGTACATATAAAAATGGAATTTTCACCTTTCGTCCATTCGGTTTATTTCTATTTTCAGGTACGACGAGGTAACCAGTTTTTAAAATCAGTCTTGGATCTGCTTTAACCATTCTAAGAAAAGGCTCTATAATTGGCTTATACTTTTGACTGTAAATGGTTTGACTGAAAAAAAAGGAGGAAAGCAGGGCTATAAAAAATATTTTCATGAGTGTTGTTTAGCTTACAAAGAAAAGAATTGGGATCGCCTGCTGAAAGTAAAAAACGGACAATTTATAAATGTTTTGTCAGTCTTTGGCCAGTAAAGTTAACTATATCTTTATGAAAGTGGCTTAAATCGTAGTAACCGTAGCTCATTGGAATAAAGTTTTCCTTATCATTAATGAACCCTGTTAGCGCATTTCTTCCACGAAGTATTGAAAAGTAACTTTTAGGAGAGGCACCAATCACCCTATTAAAATAACGATTGATGGTTTTAGAAGTAATGAACATTCTTTCTGCAACTTTAGAAGTATTTAACTGCATCCCAGATGCTCGATATTCGCCAATGCAATTATTAACGATATTTATATAGTGATCTTGGTCACCTCGCTTAACGAATATTTCTAACAAATAGGATTCGATAAGTTCCACTCTTTCTTCAAAACTTATTGACTGCTTTATTTTTCGCAGTAGTTCAGATGGCAAAATTTGAGTTAGATTAATAACTTGATCAATAATTGAAACCTGATTGAAACCTAAAATAGTTTCCATCCCACCAGGATTAAATTTAACAGTAAATATATTATCAGTAGGCAGTTTATGTCGGGTAACATCACCGTTTCGTAATATCAAAACATCTTCTCCCTTTTTCACATAAAATCGGCTGTCCTTTAAGTCTATATAATAAGGGGCACCAAGGTTAATATAAAAAGTAGGTGTCCAACTGGGAAACATTTTTACCGGCGAAAATTCATTTCTCATTCCTTGAAAAGAGCAATCGGAATTTGATTGAGAATAAAATTCGATGTAATTAACCAATTCTCCACAAGGGATTTTAAACTTATATATTTTACGGATATTTTGAAATATCTCAACCATGTTTTATGACTTAGCAATATCTATAAAAATAGCCCATTTATTGATGAACTCGCGATTTAAATTCGTAAATACAATTGTTTTTTACATTAAGGTTGGGAATGTAAGATAATACAAAACGAAGTTACTTTTAAAAGCGTTTAGACGTTTTTTACTTGGGTTGACTCTTTTACGTGAAATTGAATTATTGGTGTGCAATCTGATTCTAAAATTTAAGCTAATGAAGAAATCGATAAAATGGTTTAAAAACCTTAGTAAATATATATTACGTATAACACTTCCAATGCTTCAGTTCGGATAAAAAACAATATTTCTCATAAAACGTTGGGATAATGGTACCTCAAAAATGAACTTTCTTAGAAAAACGGGGGTTTGATGAGACGACTTTTCTCTAGCTAAGAAACGGCACATATCTTTTTATCTGTTATGGACAGATAATAGACTTAAGGATTATACCTGCATTTTGTACATTTGAAAATTATCTTGTATTGTCAGTATTATTTAAAACATCAATTATATTTGAATAACGGTAATTCTCAATATGTTTGAGAATGTACAGAACAATTACCAATTAGTAAAAAAAACAATAAATTATTTAGTAAGTTTTCATATACACGCCAATGTTATATTTTTTCTATGAAAAAGTTAAAATCAAATACAATTCACTCTAAAAAAAGCAGCGTTATATTTTCAAAAGAACTTATCGAAATTTATTGTATCAAAAATACTGAACGCTTGGTGGGTATTAAAAATTTAAGACTAGTAAACATCAGTTTAACGGCTTTACTGATTATATTGCTTGCAGGATGTTCTCAAAAGCGAATACCAAGTTCAATATATAAGTTATCGGCAACAGACTTCAATAATCTATTTCCAAAAAAAAATAGCTTTTACAGTTACTCTTCCTTATTAAAGGCAGTCAACAATATGTCCGAAATAAAATTGAAAATCGAAAGGCGAGGGGACTGGATTTACAAGATTACTCGAATGACCAAAGGTACAGACGAGGTGATCAGACAGGATGTTGATTGGGAAGAGGAATGGGCAAAGAACAAACCATACAATGTAATAACTGTCGACTATGCTGATTTTTGCTCAGAACCTCATACAGGAGAGAAGGAGTTAGCCGCTTTTCTTGCCCATATTGCCCATGAAACAAGAAGAGGAATGACCAATTCATTTGATGACGGATTGATGGCCAAACATGAATTAGATACAAATTCGACTTATGTAATTCCAAATAAGGTGTATCCGGCTTTTGCCAACAAGAAATACTACGGACGTGGACCTCTGCAACTAAGTTACAATGGAAACTACGGAGCTGCATCAGAAGCACTTTTTGGCAACAAATTTGTTCTTTTAAAAAAGCCAGAAATGGTTGAAAAGGATTCTGTTGTTGCTTTTGAATCTGCGATTTATTTTTGGATGACTCCACAAGGTAAAAAGCCTTCCGCTCACGAGGTGATCGCAAAGAAGTGGCATCCGAGTGCAAATGAAAAGGGTTTAGGATACACTGCCGGATTTGGAATGACCATAGATATTATTAACGGAGGGTTAGAATGTGGTCTGGGAGAAAATATGGTGGCAATGAATGATCGAATTGGATTTTACAGATTTTTTTTGAAGAAGTTGGGGGCCGTGGACAAAAACTGTTCTTGTTCGTGCGGAAAAATGACACCATTTGTCCCATGATATGATGATAATTAATAGAAGGCTAGACTTTTGACGTCCACCAATATCGGTTATTTCTATAGCAAAACTTAGGTGGATAAATGATAATCGATAGGCATAATTAGTTTCAAGAAACGGCCATTATTGATAATGTAATAGAGCCTTCCTATTTGATCAGATGCTACGGGAAAATCATGTTGTCTCGCCGTTAATATAAAAAGTACAATTGTTTAATCAAAAAGTATTTCCTATTTTCACAACTGCAACAGATAACATCTATAAATTCAGAAATGGAAAAACTCAACGAGATAAAAAAAACAATAAAAACACTCGAGGCTGATGTTACCGCTTTCTATGAGAAAGGCAACAAATCTGCCGGTACGAGGTTGCGGGCGGGGATGATCAGGTTAAAGGGTCTGGCCCAAGAGATGCGCCAAGAAGTGTCAAGCAAAAAAAGTACGCCAAAGTAATCTATCCTTCCCATATCTATCTCGGGAAACCGGAAATAGAACGGCGGTATATTATTCGTTATCATAGACGACGACCTGATTTCTGCGGAGATCCCGAGGGAATCCCCATGGTTCCCCAATTGACCTTAGTGAAAAATTATCCGGTCCCAATATCGACCAGTGACGGTATGGTGGAAGAAGAGAGATTTTGCAGAGCTTTCTCTAGCTTTTTGCGAAGTACGGGAATATCCCATTTACATGTTGCCAAGGTATTATAAAAATTACCTCCGTATCTTGCTCATTACAACGCAATTTCGCAATTGCTTTTCACTCCCTCTTCTTCTTCATTCAGACGTCGTAGCTTAACTACAAATTACCTTAAATCGAACGGTTGAACCTATATTTATTAGAAGAAGATAAAGGAACAGTCAACTAAATTACGATATTTTTAATGTTTCCTTTATTTACGACAGAAAATTGATTTCGGAACCGCCCGCCACAGAAATAAGCAGCTCCTTGGTGGTCTTATTAGGTAAAAATTACGTGTCTAATAAACTAACCCGTTTTCATACATTTGGTCTCTATGAAAGCTCAGTCCAAATTATTACGCGCTGGCGGAGAGATGGGGGAATTGACCCGTTCCTTCGACTGGTCTACGACAACTTTAGGAGCGGTCCGGTTATGGCCGCAGAGTTTATTGACCCTTTTGAACGTGGTTCTCAATTCTAAGTTTCCAATGTTCTTGTGGTGGGGCCCAGAATTGATACAATTTTATAACGATGCGTACCGGCCAAGCTTGGGAATCGAAGGAAAACACCCAACAGCTCTTGGTCAACGGGGTGAAGAATGCTGGCCTGAAATATGGGCGGTTATCAAGCCTATGATCGACCAGGTGCTTTCTGGCGGCGAGTCGATCTGGCAGGAAGATCAACTCATCCCAATATTTCGCAATAACAGATTGGAAGATGTTTATTGGACTTTTAGTTATACGAGGGTAGATAATGAAATAGGCGATCCGGCAGGAGTGCTGGTAATCTGTAATGAGACAACAAGTAAGGTAAAAAACCTGAACACAATTACCGAGGCGAACGAAAAGTTGCGTATTGCTCAGTTACAGGCAGAAGGTCAGCGTGATAGATTAAATCGGTTTTTCATGGAAACTCCTGTCGGGATCTGTATCCTTGATGGAGTTGATCTGGTTTTTGAGCTGGTCAATCCACTCTATCAACAACTTTTTCCGAGCCGGAAATTACTGGGGAAGGCTCTATTGGATGCCATACCAGAAATTAAGGGACAACCGATCTGGGAAATTTTACAGGAAGTTTATCAGACAGGAAAAACCTACGAGGGGAACGAATTGCTGGTTCCCCTGGCCCGATATGAAAACGGCCCGATTGAAGACCGATATTTCAATTTTATCTATCAAGCTAGAACTGATGCCCAAAACAGATCAGATGGCATACTTGTATTTGTTATTGAGGTTACAGATACAATATTGTCCAAATTGGAACTGGTGAAAGCCCAGGACAACTTAACAATGGCAGTAACAGCAGCGCAATTGGGAACGTTCGATCTTGACCTGAAGAAGGGGACTATGGATTGGGACAAACGCTGCCGTACACTTTTTGGCATCAGCCATAATGATAGGGTTACCTATGAAAAAGATTTCCTGCCCGGCCTCCACCCCGATGATATCGATAGGATCGATACCATAATCAAGAATGTATTTGTCAAATCGATCAGCAACGGGAATTATGATGAAGAATACCGCACCATCGGTGTAGAAGATCATCAGTTAAGGTGGGTGAGAGCCATGGGTAAAGCTTATTTTGATGAGCAGGACGAACCTCTTCGATTTGTCGGCTCTGTGATGGATATAACTGAGCGAAAACAGGATGAGATCAGAAAAAATGATTTTATCGGAATGGTTAGCCATGAGCTGAAAACGCCGTTGACCTCGCTTACCGCACTTTTACAGATGTTAAGTCTAAAGTTAAAAAACAATAGCGATCAGTTTGTTGTGGGGGCGATATCAAAATCCAACACACAGATAAAGAAAATGGCAAATATGATCAAGGGTTTCCTTGATATTTCACGTTTGGAATCTGGGAAAATACATATCGAGAAAGAACATTTTCATCTGGATCAGCTGATCAAGGAAATTATTGAGGAGATCAAACTTACGGTAACGAGCCATTCTATCGATCTTATGCCCAGTGACGCGCTAGATATCTATGCCGACCGGGACAAGATAGGGTCTGTTATAACCAATCTGCTTACCAATGCTGTAAAATATTCACCGGAAGGAAAAATTATCCGGGTAGCGTGCAGTAAGGATCATAACAGTGCGAGAGTTAGCGTTACAGACCATGGTATGGGCGTAAAACCAGATGATATTGAAAAACTATTTAACCGGTATTATCGGATAAAAAACAAGCAAACCCATAACATTGCAGGTTTCGGGATAGGCCTTTACCTATGTGCGGAAATCATCGAGCGGCATGAAGGCGAAATCTCTGTCGAAAGTAAGTCGGGTGAAGGTTCTACCTTTACATTCACGTTACCATTGATATGATCTAAAATTGATTTCACATAACCCTTATCTTTTACAAAACAAGTGCTCACATTAAAAAGAATCCCTGATCTGCCGCAAAAGTTTGCGAATGTAGGGGAGAAGATCAAGAAGAACGGGCTATTTACCTTAATTCGCGCCCTTGAAAGTTTGAGTACCCAATAGATTATCTTTTAAATTCTTAGCTTTATCGATAACCTTTGGCGCATTGTCTTTTAATTCATCAAGTTTGGACTTGCCAAATCCGTTTTTATTTATTAGGTATTGTACTCCCTTATATAAAGCAAAACCGAGTAGTGCATTTTTTATCAATCCCATTGTGTTTTTAGTTTTATAAAGAACATAAAGGTCAGAATATAGTTCTTACTTTTTATGAATAGTGTAAGTTGATAGTTGTGCTGCTGTTAACTTGAGATAATTTCGTTCATTTTTATCACGCTGGCCAATTTTCGTTGAACCGTTGGATAACGAGAGTCCAAAGCTGAGCCATCTTATAAAAACGTGGGGGTCCTGATATCAGTTGCTAAATCTAATTGTTAAAGGCTAAACTTGAAAACTTTCATTTACAATGTATGGATGTCAACCAGATTCCAAAAGAAAACCAGCATAGAAGAAATTGTAGATTAATGCAAACAAAAGCCAGAGGAGCGACCTACGTTAATGTTGGGATTATTCGACCAAAATGATAAATTATAGCCTTTTTTGAACATGCTGTCGATACCTTTACTTATTTTATGGAAGGTTTTTGTCCCATGATCAGATACGGTCCAGTATTATTATTTCGGTTCGTGAAATCAACATTCATTTTCCGTACAGCGGGTAAGTCGGGTTTCTGTCTCCAATGTCGGGTGATGAATATTTTCGTGTTGGAGATGGTGTTTCACTTCTTCCTTTATTTTTTGTATTTGCAGCATAGTAGTATCGTTCTCTACTGTTAAATGTGCTGTCAAAGCATTTTGTGTAGTGCTAATTGCCCAAACATGGATATGATGAACCTCTACGACACCTTTTACCTTTAAAGCTGCTGCTTTTATTTTTTTTAAGGTAATTGTGTCCGGCACGCCATCCAACGAAAGGCGTAAGCTATCTTTCAACAAATTCCAAGTGCTCACGATAATTACAGCACAAACGACCAAACTTAAAATGGGATCAATCCAATAAATGTGGGTGTAGTACATGATTATTCCGCCAATAACCAAACCCAATGAAACAACCGCATCGGAAGCTAAATGGAGAAAAGCACTTTTTACATTTAGATCTGAATCCCTATTTCTAAAAAACATCAAGGCTGAAACAGCATTGACAATAATGCCTATACCCGAAACTATGGCTATGGTAATACCCGGCAATGGTTCAGGATGCCTAAAACGCAAAATCGCCTCATAACCTATCGCGCCGATTGAAATCAACAATACTATTGCATTAAAGAGCGAAATAAGAATGGACGATTTTTTGAAGCCATAGGTATATCTATTATTGGCTTTCGACTTGTTAAGCTTGAAAGCCAATAGCGATAGAGCCAATGCACCAACATCTAAAAAATTATGCCCTGCATCAGATAGTAATGCCAGGGAATTGATGCGGAAACCTATAAAAACTTGAATAATCACGTAAAGCATATTTAACACAATCCCCACAATAAATGCGTTATTTACGTTTGTCAATGCTATTACGGCATGATGCTGATGGTTGTGTCCTTCGTGCTGGTGGTTATGATTTTTTGTCATGCCTTATTAATTTATTTACATCGATCAATGAACGAGCGGTATGCATTGCTCCTGAAGGTCAAAGTTAGGTTTTATATAAAATTCATTGTCCCAGAGTCATGCAAAGTTAAAAAAAATAAAAATTGAATGGAGCCTTACAAAAATTTGTAGATGAAGTTAGTAGGTTTATCTATCTTATTTTTAGGGCGGGCAAGAAATTCGATGGTGGGAAAGTTTCATATGATTTAGCTACAAACCCACATCTATAAGGACTTTCTTCTCCTTTTTTGAAGCTAAATTTTAACGGTTTTAAAAAGGCTTTTACAGCTATGATTCTTTCCGGTTTTTTGTTTCAATTATTAATCTTTCCATAAACGCAAATATATTATACGTGGGCTAAATTAAAAGAAAGCACAAAATTTACACGGGTCCGCTATAGGACTTTTACCTAAATTGCACGAGCAATTCGAGATCAGACACCCGACGATGTAAGTCGTCCAAAATGAAAATTCTATAGAACATCTAAAAGATTGTGTAAGTGGCGAGTAAACTGACAGCGTTTAAAGAATCCTTCCAGGTCTTAAAAAATCGGGTATTCGCGACATTGTATTTTGCGGAATCGATCAGCCTGCTGGGGGACGCTTTTACCTGGGTTGGTCTAGCCCTGCTGTCTTACCAATTTGGTAAAGAGAAATCGGCAATCATTTTAGCTACCGCGCTAACCCTGCGTGTTACCGCATTTATTATCTTCTCGCCATTTGCAGGGGTATTGGCCGACCGGATACCCCGGAAGATGATATTATACACCACCCATTTTATCAGGATGGCTATCGTCGCTTGCCTGCCATTCATCCACCAGGAATGGCAGATCTATGCGCTGGTTTTCTCGCTCAATGTATTTAACGCCTTTTTCACCCCAACCTACCGAGCTGTTATACCTCAAGTCGTAGACCATATCCATTACCGGCAGGCCGTTGGTTTGTCGACGGCCACCTTTCAGATATTAGGTGTCCTAGGGCCGGGCTTAGCGGGGATATTAGCCATTTGGTTCGGCGCGAGGCAAATATTTTTTATTGATGCGGGGTCATTTGTGCTGGCGGCTGTTTTAATTCTTATGCTCCCGGCCAGCAAATTACAACATACCGTAAAAAAAAATGAAAAGACCTTTACCGCCTGGCACGATGCAATTAAAGGTGTCCGGTTGTTATTTAAAAATCCCCTGATCAGGTTTGCGCTGTTTATAGAATTCGTTTCGGCGATCGCAGGGGTCTCAGATACTGGTGAATACCGTGGGCCATATCAAAAGCGGCCTACATTTAGACGATAAGCATTACGGCTGGGTGATGGCGGCATTTGGGATCGGAGCCAGTATAGCGGCATTTGTGGCTGGCAGCTTAGATAAAACCAAAACACGCAGGTTCTCGTTGATTGTTGGCGCGGCGGTGTTGGCGATCGCTATTTCCATCACCAATTTCGTAGGCTATCCGGTGATGTTGGTTTTGTGGTTATTTGCCGGTTTGGGACAAAGTCTGGCTGAAATGCCATCGGAAACTTTGATCGGTGAGAATATTCCCGAGAATGAGCAGGGCAAGGTTTATGGTTCGCACTTTGCCTTTTCACATTTATGGTGGGCTATCGCTTACCCGATAGCGGGTTATACCGGCAGTCATTACGCAGGTAAGGATTTTCTACTCGGCGGTGTCCTTTCGGGTGCCTTATTACTCATAGCTTTGTTTTTTAACAAGAGCTCAGCGAAGAAGGGAAATCAGCCATATTAATCTCGCACCGTTTTTCTACCTCGCGTTTAGCTGACCGGATTTTGGTATTGGATAAAGGAACTGTACTGGAAGCTGGTATGCATGAAGAATTAATATTAAAGAACGGCCGCTATGCGGAATTATTCCGGCCACAGGCAAAAGGCTATCAATAAATTGTTCATTTTAGGCTACAGCAATCAAAGTATATATAGGGAATTTATGAATAATTGATAATTTTAAAAAGAAAAGTGGATAACGAACAAACCGCAATACGAACAACATACTTTAGCATCATCGGAAATACTTCTTTAGCCCTGATAAAAGGGCTTGCAGGCGTCCTCGGTAATTCCTATGCCTTGATTGCCGACGCGATCGAATCCACTACGGATATTTTTTCCTCGCTCTTGGTGCTATTAGGTTTTAAATATGCCAAGCGGCCACCTGATGAGAACCATCCCTATGGACACGGACGAATTGAACCGTTAATAACTTTTGCTGTTGTGGTCTTTCTTGTCGTTTCTGCCACGATCATTGCTTATGAAAGTATCCAGAATATCCAGATACCGCATAAGACTCCAAAAGCATGGACTTTGATTGTGTTAGGTTTGATTATTGTGTGGAAAGAAATTTCATTTCAGATCGTAATCAAGAAAAGCAAACAGACAAACAGCTCTTCGCTCAAGGCAGATGCCTGGCACCATAGAAGTGACGCGATAACTTCGGTAATGGCATTTATTGGAATTTCGATTGCTATCATATTTGGAAAGGGATTTGAGACTGCAGATGATTGGGCAGCTCTATTTGCTTCTGGATTTATTTTATATAATAGCTATCTTATTTTAAGACCAGCTCTAGGGGAGATCATGGACGAACAACTTTACGGTGACCTCATCATCGAAATTAGGGTAAAAGCTAAGGAAGTGCATGGCGTTTTGGGAACGGAGAAATGTTTTGTCCGAAAAGCAGGTATGAAGTTTCTTGTTGATCTACATGTTATTGTGGATGGTAATATCTCGGTAAGGGAGGGGCACGATATCGCGCATAGGCTCAAAGACTATCTACAAAAAGAAATAGAAAATTTGGGCCAAGTGTTAATCCATATAGAGCCGAATGAATAAGAGGTCTTTAAAGTTCTGCGCGAGAATGTCTACGTGGAATCAATGCAAATACGCAAACATCTAGCCGTAAATTAACTTGAAAACCTTATAAAGTGTTATTAATTTGTAATCTGAAATATTATTCTCATAAAACGGTGGAATAACAATAATTAAAATCCATTTATCTCAAAATACCGGGGTTTAATGAGTCAAGATATCTTCTCACTTAATCGCGGAATAATGACAGTTCACGTTAAGTTGAATCGTAATGTCAAATAGATTATTATCTAAAAACTAAAACATCAATTTTCCTTTGCTCTCTTTTAAAGGTTAATCCCAAATCACCAAGGGTTTTTTTTAAGTCACCTTTTTTTTCGGGCATAAAACTAAAGGATATATTGTACCTATTTGTGTCGTTAGTTTCATCGATTACCGGAAGGTCTAATAAACCGAACTCTTCCAAATATTGAGCAATTTGTTTAAACCGAATCCCTTTCCCACTAAAATTTTCACCGCTACCATCAAAATTTTCGTCAACACTTTTGGATTTCTCCAAACTACCAATCTTTTTTTTGTCGGCGATAGTGAGTACGTAGACGGGTTTTAGCTGTTTTTCAATATCTGCTTGCACATCCATTTTCTCTTTAAGATGTATTTGCAAAGTATGCATTAATTTATCCTCCTGCCCCTTTGGAACAATTAGGTCGATACAATATTGTTTTGCCATTTCCGCTCGTTTCTCTAGGCTAGTCGAATCTTTTGTTCTGCCATAAGGGACATCTCCGTAAGCAATTCTATAAGCCAATGCCAGAGACGCATTTAAGAAACTTATTCTGCGATTTTTGTAGATAGGGTCATTCTTGTATTGCTTGGTCATGACCGGCAGCCCTTTGAGCTCGGGCTGTATAATGAACAATTCTTTAACGGTATCAGGGACTTTAAAGTAGGACATCCAAGAATCCTTATCCATATTATCTTCTTTTAAGGGCAGATCAATCGTCTTTTCTGCCAGCACATCGGCAATAATTTGAGCGGTAATATTTTCAGGAGTTGTTATTGCAACTACTTTGCCTGTGATATCTATGAGTACTGAATGTGGTATAATGCTATACGGAAATGCTTTTCTATAAAAATCTAAACTGTCAGAACCAAACCATAAGTCAGAAGACTGATTATCAACAAAGCTTTGAATTCGTTTTTCATTCTGTGAAGAAATGGCAATTACCTGCAATTTTCCTCCATAGGTTTTTTGCAGTTTATCTAGATGAGGCATAGCTGCTATACACGGACTACACCAAGTGGCCCAAAAATCCAGCAAGATTACCTTGCCTCTGAGTTGACTCAAATTGTTAATTTTACTTTCAGTGTTAAGAAGTTTAGGCAATGGCAAGCTATCTACAAATTGGCCAACTTTTATCTGTGCATTCGCTACGGTTAAAGATAAAATGCAGAACAAGGGAAGGATAATCTTTTTCAAACGAATCATATTTAAGCCAAAATTTTTGTTGGTTAAATTTATGATAAGGTAGTAAATATTAAGAATCGATAATGTTATTATAATTAAAATGTGTTCGGATCGACTACAAAATTCTTATTAAACGGTGGAATAAAGCGATAACTCAGATGAGATTTTTTGTCTTTTCGATTAAATTAGGTACCCGTTCCTTGAGCCCGTCAAATTTGGTATTGCCAAACTCATCTTTTTTGGTCACGTACTTTACCCTCTCGTAGATCGCTATTCCCAATGTCGCGTGTTTTATTGATTCCAGTTGTACAATTGTCTAATGAGGTCGACAACACCTGATTTGATCTTAGGTTTTCAGTGGTTTTTTAGACCCAGCATGGAAGTTGCGAAATTTAGAAATAGTTGTCGGTAAGCACATTCCACAGGAATTCAACGTATTGCCCATTTTTGAATCGTTCTTTAACAAGATTCCAAAGCACTTTAGTTATCCATTGGTCAGAGAAACTTAATGATTAGAAAATTTCAAAGTGTCCTTCTGATATTTGAGTACCCAAGGTTTGAAACGACGATGGCTTGAATATACCATAAATTAAAACCATCGTTATTCTCAACTTTTTTAAATTTGTACATTGATGCGAATTAAATCATTGAAAAAATGAAAAAACAACCACCTTTAGCAGTTAAAGATATCCGATCTTCGCTTTCATTGAACTTGAAATTGAGCGACAGGGTTGCTCTTCGGATAACCAATATCTTTGGGAGTATCACGTTCCTTATTATCTGTGCCATTATCTTTTTGGTTTGGATATTATGGAATACGGCCATCATTCCCGGCGCCCTTCCCTTTGACAAATATCCCTTTCCGGGCCTTGAGATGGGAGTATCTATTTTCGCGATAATATTATCGGTTTCCGTGCTGATCAGCCAAAATCGCATAGGCAGGTTGGAAAAGACACGTCAAAAAGTGGAATTCGAGGTTAACTTTAGGGCAGAGAACGAGATTACCAAAATCCTCCAGATGCTACACGAAATGCAAAAAAAAATGGGTATCAATACCCAAGATCACGAATTGGAGACAATGAAGGAGAATATTGACCTCCAGCGACTGCATGAGCAAATCTGGGATGAGGAAAAAAACCCCGACCGAGAAGATTAGTTGTCGCCTATGATGGCAGCCTTCTTTCTTCTCATATTCACGCTATGCGGCTTTAAGAAATTATAGGTAAAATTCACACCCATAAACTGTGTTCCCCTGCCACTTTCGGTACCATCAAAAAATATATATCCCTGAGTTACGGAAACTTGGGTTATCTCTGAGATATTGAAATTTATGCTGTTGCATATCTCGGTCATCAATGTTTCCTTGGCGCCAAAGACATAGCCCGCACCAAGACAGAGGCCTTCTGAGAAACGGCCCTTCGAAAAGACATTGATTGTGGGTCTAACTTCGACAAATACAGAGCTGTCTCTCGTTGAAGCTAGTGAACTCAGTCTACCCATAGCAATTCCTATGTCAAATATGCCATATGTTCTTCCAAATTCTAAAGCCAGAGCAAACCTCTTTGCTATCCCACCCGTTGAGTTTACAAAAATATTGGATGCGATACCCATGTAAAAATACCGTGGCTCCCTATTTTCCTTTGTTGTATCAGACTCTATGGTGGTATCTCTGACAGACAACCCAATTGGATTATGGTGCACCCTGCTCGAGCCATTATTCTCCTGGGCCCTGGAGAATAACGAAAACGCTATAAGCGTACAGAAAAATGATATCTTTTTCAATCTTGTTTTATTTCCGATTTTGGCTGCAGTAAAGAGATAATTTTGTCCAATTTCTCTATTTCTATAGCATCTAGCCTTTTTACCAGATGCTCTATTTCTTTTTTTGCCGCAACATTCGTTTTGTAGTCATTATCGGCCTGTGCGCGATCTCGCTGACTCTGCCGATTTTGGGCCATCATAATGATCGGCGCAGCGTATGCTGCCTGGGTAGAAAAGAGAAGATTCAACAATATATATGGATATACATCCCAATGGTGAACAAAGGCAATTACATTTAAGACCATCCACACTACAACAAAAATAGTTTGAATAATTATAAAACGCCACGATCCCATTCCCTGCGCTACTGAGTCCGCTATTCTTTGTCCGAAAGTAGAAGAGTGGTGATGGGCTTCGTGCCAGGTTTTTGGTTCTTCGACTGGTTTAATATCTTTCATATTTGGCATTTATGACGTTTCTAATTGAGTAATGCGTGATTCAAACCGACAAATCCTTATGCTCAAATCAACATCAACAATGATGTCGGAACATATTTTATATTTCGGTATCGGTGGAACTCCGCACAGTAAATTTAATTTTGATAAATGAGTTTTATATGAAGTTTGAAGAAATTGAAAATATAGCTGATCCGTGGAACATTGATAAAATCGCTAAGCCAAAATAAGCCCATACCAAATCAGTTAAAATCTCTACTTTGGAATGTAATACAGGGAAGCCCCCCAAAATAGCGAATTGTGCATAGGGTATCTATCAAAGTCACTGGCGCGCTGTTCTTAAGAAATCTGAAACTTAAAAATTTCAATGTTGTTTTGAGTTGGCATTGGCCAGCAAGTAACAATTATTAAAATAGATTACTAATAGATAGCCCCTGATTTCATTAAAGAGAGCTCAAAAGACTATAAATTCTCATTAAACGGTGAAATAACGAGATTTCAAAATTGAGCTATATTAGAAAAACCGAGGTTTAACAATATATACTAACACCTTAGTGATTTCACTTTAGAATAAGAATAAAGGAGTAGCCTTGTGTAATTTAATGCCTCGCAAAACCGCGGTTGTCATCAGCTTGCATTTATTCTTGATCTAAGAAATAGAAATAAAGCGAAAGCAATTATGACAAATTCGTATATCAAAAGAGTCAAATTGCCATTTATGTTTGAAGTACAAAATCTTATTTCAAAAAGTCCGTTGTTTGTTCCGTCAAATCCGAATGTATGCAATATTAAATTTCCTGCTATGTGAAGTGTGACTGCTGTCCAAATTGATTTTGTATAATAAATAACTGCTGTGAAAAGCAGTGCCATTGTAAAAGTAGTAATAACCATAGTCAGCCCACCTCGTGTCATTCCCAGTCCTTGCAAATGAAAAAGCCCGAACAGCAAAGAAACAAAAAAAATAGCTCCGATTTTTCCGAAGAGCCTAATGGCAGCGACCAACAAAAAGCCTCTAAACAATAATTCCTCGAGGGTATTTCCCATACTATAGGAGATTAGGTCAGTAGCAAAATTTACTTTGGTGCCACTATTTCTTATGATTTCAAACGGGTAAATCAGATAGATAACGACCCAAATTGTAGCGAGCAGTAGACAAGCTAGTGCAATTCCACCCAAATACAGTTTAAAAGATTTTGCTTTGAATTTTAGTATCTCATTATTTAATGCATTTTTCTCAATGAATCGGTAATTGACATAATAACACAGCATTAAAAGTGGCGCCAATATTATTGATCGCATAAATAACGGAAAGAGCTTGTAACCCGGAAAAATACTTTGTCCAAGTACATTTATTGTCCAGATTATTGCTCCAAACAGTGCGAATAAAACCAGACTGTATAATAGACTTTTGTATGATGATATAGTTTTCAAAATGCAATAATTTTATGTTTAAGGCTATTCAGTGCTTGCTAACTACTGCTGACTATTAAACATGCGCTATACTATAACGTAGGTTTTTCAAATATCATGAATTAGCTGAGGAACTTTCATATATGCAAATTACTATCTTTGCTACCGATTCCCATGTATTCATCATAAATGTCGCCTAAATGCCGTTAAATGCCGTCCCAGAAATTGCACTATTAACCAAAAAACAAGCTGCTGCAATGGTTAAAGATGCACGTCTTAAAAAACCGCTAACACAGAAGGAATTAGCTGAAAGGGCAGGGATTAGCATACGCTCGCTTCAGCGTATTGAAAATGCCGACGTATTGCCAAGGAATTATACTTGGCGCCAATTGGCAGCAAATGTTGACCTGTTGGCGTTTTTACCCGAAAAAACAGATAAGCCTTTGGTTAGTGAGCCCACCAAGCTCAACGATGCTAGAAAATGGATTCTAAGTTTTAGTGCCTTTTTTATAATCATTTTATCTTTTAGCGCATATGTTTTGCAGTCGCCTTCTTTTCCGGAAACTAAATTTGAAACCTGCCTGATGCTGTTAACCGGGTGTATAACTTACGCCACAATCCTTTACCACGTTTGGAAGTAGCACATAAAAATGGCAGCAATCCTTCATGAAAATTAATTATTGTTAATTAATACCGCTATGGCAGCCTGCAGCTGTGGATATAATGAACTTAAGGCCGAACAGCTATCTCGAAAGCTGAATATTTAAAGGCTTAGCCAAGAAAGAGCAAATCCAGCGACGGCATTAAATACATAACTCTCACTCGGAAATAGGTTAACATCAGAGAGTTTCTAAAACTATTATTATTAAGAAACGGGGTATAATGAGAAAATAAGTAGAGAATCAGTAATTTAAAGCATACTGGGCAGAACTGCTATTTTTAAGCTAGATCGGAGCAGACCAATAAGTAAAACAAATATTAAAAAAAAGTGGCAGCTTGGAATTAAAATTCTAATCAGATTATATCTATTTGTAATGATAGGCGATGTGCCGCGCCTAACTCTTGTATTTACAACATAATTATATTATCTGAAATATTTCAAGCGTCTATTTGTTTCAAATAACTTATATTAAAACTTACTTATCGCTTTAGTAATGATATCAGTCAGCGAACTCTTGTCATCAATATATTTATTGCACATAAACAGTCCACCTAAGCCCGTTGAAGGGTTAAATTCAATAAATGAACTAACTCCAGGATCGTCACCATCATGTCCAATGGTACCATTAGTATAAAGATTCCACAAAACACCTTTGTTTCTTTTCGCTAAATTTATCCCTACGGGCCTATTTAAACTAGAAAATTGGGGTGTAAACATCACGCGAAAAGATTCAGGTTTAAGAATAACTGATTTCCCAGATAAACCGTTCATCATATCGATTAAAAATTTACTCAGGTCTAGTGCATTGGTCTTTAGTCCACCATCGGGGTAAGTAAGTAAGTCATATAAAGGAATTTTCACCTTACTATTAAAGTAAAGTTGGGCTTGATTATTCAAATTAAGCTCTGAAATAAACCATGCTGAATGCTTCATGCGCAGAGGTTTAAAAATATGGATCGAAGTAAACTTTTTGTAAGATACTCCCGACTTGATTTCAATTAAATATGCGATCAAGGTAGTTGCTATGTTACTGTATGAAGACGTCCTTCCAGCTTTATTATAAACAAAGTTATCGGGGCTGAAATAATTGCCTTCTTGAGCCAAATAATTAAACAAGAATTTGCTAAATGATGAATCTCTAAGCGCTTGCTTGTAACCAAATGCACTCATTGGTTTCAAGAACTCCGTATTATATGGCCGTAGTTTAAAATTGAAGCGATAAGTATTCATATAAATACCTTGCTTATCAACAATTCCTGATGTATGTGTCGCGAGCTCTCTTATCGTTATAGCATGAGCGGGTTCATATGGATTGATAACCTTGAACGGAAGAATGGTATTAATCTCTGTGTCCAAAGTAAAATAGCCAAGTTCAATTGCTTTCATAAGCGAAACTGCCAATATCATTTTACTAACGGAACCAATTTCTTGAGTTGTTTTTAAGGTGTATGGCTTGTTTGCAGATATATCAGCATATCCAAAGCACTTCTTGTATATCGGCCGATTTTTACTGACCATTACAACAGCCATTCCGGGTAAACTATCTCTTATCATTGCCTTTTCAAATTCTCTTGTAATTTGCTTTGCATTATTTTGTGCAAATACTGGATTACCAAAAATGGTCAAGAATAGAAAAATATTCAAATAGGTTAAAATGGGATTGATATTCATTTTTTCTGATAAGATTAGGTTCAAAACTAATGAAATTTGAGGTCGTCAAATTGTATAAAAGCGAACAAACTAGCTTTCTATCGGAAGGATATATTGTTCAATGTTAAACTTTGAAGGCAGGCTTTGAATAATCTGGAAATAGGTTTTCGTAAAGTGAGACTGATCTGCGTACCCATATCGATATGCTAAATCTGTTAACGATAGATGATTTTTAGATAAAGTTAGTTCATTGATTATCGACCTGATTTTCAATATTTTATGAGCTTGTTTTGGAGTTAAGCCAATATGTTGTTTGAATTTTTTTTCAATGCTTCGACCAGTGTGACCCGAAGAGCTGGATAGGTCAATTATTTTAAAAGGTGTAATAAGCAGATGGGACTCAAATAGCTGAAAGCAATGAGAGATAAATGCTGAAGCTGGTGTAGGACAGAAATAGTTTTCAAATATTTTTGAGAGTTGCCTAACAGTTGCCGCGTTATCGAAAATATCAATGTCCTTTACGGATTGAGATAGTGATTTATTTATGTTTATAATCTCTGAAAATTGGTTGGTAAGCTCGTGAAAAGAGAATTTACTTAACAAGGACGCAGCCCAAGGATTAAGCTGAATCATAAAGGCCTTTGTATTTGGCAGGATTTTTACACCGATTTTTTCAGTAAGTTCTCCAACCATAAAATTGCCGCTTTTTATCTGGATGGATACACCATGAAAATTTAAAATTAATCCTTCACCGTATATCAAGGCAAGTGTGAAACAGGTATTTGGAAGTGCATATTTTTCAGGAGATGGCAAAAGCGATGTGGAATTATCAAGGATCCAGAACTTCCGAATATAATGTCGAAGATGGAAATCAGGAATTATTTCTTCGTAGTTTAGCATAGCTCAATATAGCAATTTTAGTTGTTCGACTATTTTTTTTTAAGGAAAACCAAGGATTATCAAAAAACGGCACGAATAATAGAATGCTTAACTAGAAATAGCAGTTATATAATTTCAATGCATAATCAGTCCTAATGCACCAATAAGTCATCCCTGCAAGAATCATCTTACATTTACGAAAGGAAACATTACAAAAGCCACTGTTTTGAATACACTCTTAAAATTGTATTTTAGCGGAAAAAACTTTGCAAAACCTAAATATTAACCTAGAAAATTTGGAAGCCAATCATTGGATAGCTTTTAAAACCGGCAACGCAACATCATTTTCACATTTTTACGATAAATATTCAGCCGGACTTTATAATTATGGTTCAAAATTCTCCAAAGATAAGGACATGATCAAGGACTGTATCCAAGAGCTCTTTGTAGAATTTTGGACTAAAAGGCAGTCAATCGGTAATCCTCAGCATATCAAAAATTATTTATATAAATGTTTTAGAAATCTTATTCTTAAAAAAGTATCCCGGCTAAAGAATAAAAAAGAACTGGATGAGACTGAAAATTATGAATTTGACGTCCGTCTGAACGTCGAAGAGGCATTAATTGATGATGAAAAACGCAAACAAGTTAGTGAGCAACTGCAACTCACGATCTCAAGGCTTACTCCCCGGCAAAGAGAGGCTATATTTCTAAGATTCTATGAGCAACTGTCCTATGATGAAATTGCAGAGGTTATGGGAATTACAGTCAAAGCCTGTTATAAGATAATGGCCAGATCCTTGGATTTCTTGCGTAATAATCTATCTAAAGATATTTACTTGATGCTTTACGTGGCATTAAATATAAAAATATTGAACTGAAAATCAATATTATAGAAAATATATTAATTTGTGATGGGGTAAATTTTTTCTTTATTGGCTAATAGGATCAAAGCAATAAAGATGGACAAACAAATAAGCGACTACCAGTCGAGCACCCTGGAGGATTTGATCAATGACGAATCGTTTATGCTGTGGGTTAGTCAACCCACCGAAGAGCTGGACAGTAAATGGAATACCATTCAGCAGTTGTATCCCGGCCTAGCCCCAATTATTAGGGAGGGCAAAGAAATTATCCTGTCTCTGCATTTTGAAACTGAAGTACTTCATATAAAAGAACAACAAAATCTCTGGCATACTATTGCTGCAAAAACTACCCTAAATAGGAAACCGCAGAGAAAGATCAGGCTTTGGTCTCGTTATGCAGCAGCGGCCATTTTAGTTGGCGTACTTTTCTTAGCTGGTCTATTGTATTCAACTTTCAAGCAAATAACAGTTCAAACACCTTATGGCCAACTCAAAACATTGACTTTACCAGATGGGTCAAAGGTGACCTTAAATGCAAATTCTAAAATTAAATATGATAAGAATTGGGATAATGATAAAATCCGAGAGGTATGGGTTGAAGGGGAAGCATTTTTAGAAGTAAATCATCTTCATAAAAATGGGCCGGTTAAAAATCATCAGCGTTTCATAGTACACACCGGCGAATTGAATGTAGAAGTACTCGGCACGTCATTTAACGTGAACGACCGAAGAGGCCGAACTGAAGTCGCCCTACTTAAAGGGAAAATCCGTTTAGCGCTAAATACCGAGAAAGAAAAATCGCTAATTCTTGCTCCCGGGGATATTGTCGAATACATAGGTGGATCCTTAAACAAGAAACCTATTAACGTAGCGGAATATACTTCCTGGAAAGATGGAAAGTTATACTTCAATGACGTTCCAGTTTCTACAATATTTAACTATTTCGAGGACATTTACGGTTATAAGGCAAAGGTAAGTGATACGAAGATTTTAACAAGAAAACTTTCGGGAACGATAAGTTCTAGAAATGAAAAGGTCTTTCTTGAAACCGTTGCAAGAACTTTGAATATCACTATAACAAAAGACACCGATTCACATAAACTTATTATAAAAGCTAATTAAAGGGAGGAATCATGACAAAAGAGTTCAAAACACAAATAATTGCTTCAATCTTCCTAATCCTTTTTAGCTCGATTGCCTCCTCAGCCCAGCAAGTAAAACCTGCTGGTGATCTCCAATCTTTAGCCAAAGTGCTTTCTACCTTATCGGCACAATACAAAGTGAATTTTTTATACGAAAAAGCTAATTTGGCCTATCAAAAAATAATTTATGAGGCCAGTACATATAAAGGCAAATCAATCGATGAGGTACTGGATACTCTATTAAGTCCAACAAAGTTTTCCTGGTACAAAGTTGATGAGCTTAATTATTCTATTTTCTCAAAACCAGTAGTTATTGGCCCTAAAGCGGGTCAGGAAAAGCCCTTAAAGTTGCAGTTTCAGGATTCACTATATAGGGATCAGGTTAGCGGTAGCGTATTGGACGAGCATCGGCAACCCTTGGCCTATACCACGGTAACCCTACTCACCGCTGTAGACTCTTCGTCGGTATTGAATGCTTTAACGGATACTGATGGAAAATTTACCTTTAACGCTGTTAAATTAGGCACCTATAAGATTAGAATTTCTGCCATAGGAAAATTACCGTACATAACCAATCCATTTACAGTCGGCGGAACTATCCGGGTTGCGATAGAACCTATTGCAATGAAGGCGTCGGAAGAAACTTTGAAAGAAGTAACAATCACTTCTACCAGACCGACCATAGAAACTAAAAGTGATAGACTCATTTTTAATGTCGAGAACAGCGCAATGGCTGCAGGAAACTCGTTACAACTATTGAGGTCGGCACCCTTCGTCAGGATATCTTCGGATAATAGCGTAAGCCTACAGGGGAAAAGAACGATGATCTTAATCGACAGTAAACCCGTACCGGATATTTCCCTAGAAAATATACTTCAAACAATGCCTGCAGGAAATATTCAGAAAATCGAATTAATTACACAACCCTCAGCTAAATACGATGCGTCTTACGGTGCAGTAATTAATATCATAACTAAAAAAAGTTCGTTGGAGGGCTTTACCGGCAATTTTAGCGTTGATGGTTCTACTGGTAGATATGCTAATGGAAGCACAAATTTATCCGCAACTTATAAGCGCGGCCGTTTAACCTTTTTTGCAAATGGAGGAATTATAAAAGGGGATAATTTTTTCGGGATTACTTCCACTAGGTTTCAGAATCCCACGGAGCCGACTTATTTCCTGTCCAATAACTGGATGCGTCTTTCATACAATAACATGTATTCTTTACAGGCTTCGGTAGAATATCAATTGGCTAAAGATCAAACAATTGGGCTCTTTGCAGATGCTAACAACTATCATTTTAGAGGGCCGTGGTCATCTAAAAATGAATTTGGAAGAGAGAATTCAAGGCTTGATTCCATCTTAATTGCCAATGCTACTTTTAATCAGAAGGTAAGTTCTACTACAATCAACTTTAATTATCATTTATTTTCAGATTCAGATAAGCACGACCTAGTTATATTGGGAACCTTTACTCCTTGGGAAAGGAATATGTTCCAGCAATTCCCATCGGCACTATATAACGGATCAAACGAACTTATCAAAATACCTACCTTGTACCAGACCAGAAATAAAGGAAAAATAGACGTTTATATAGCCCAGGGTGATTATTCCCTTAAGATTAACGACAATTGGAAGTTGGAAACCGGATTGAAATATCAGGAAACCCATTCCAAAACTAGTGTTGATTATGAGGATGAAAGAAGTGGCCAGCTTCAGCAAGTTGCTGAATTCTCCAATCAAAATACGCTTCAGGAATCCATTGGCGCCGCCTATGGAATCGTCTCCAAAGGGTGGAAAAACGATAAGTTACAGGTAGGGTTACGACTGGAAGATACTAAGGCAGATTTTGCACAAACTTTTCTGCAACACTATACCAACATATTTCCGACATTCCTCTACCAACATCAATTGAACAATAATATAGAGGTATCCGCTTCCTATAAAAAAACAGTTAGCCGTGCTGCTTACAACGAACTAGTACCCTATTCCGTATTTATTAATCAGTATACTATTGAACAAGGTAATCCGTCACTGGTTCCGGCATTTGATAACATTTACTCATTAAATGCAAACATCCATAAAGTCAACTTATCGGTAAGTTATACAAAAAATAAAGGGTTGATTGGACTTTTTCCGTTAAAGCAGGATGTTACAACCAAGGTGACCTACTTTACGAGGCAAAATTTAAAAAGCGCATCAGATTTATCTCTTTACATATTTTATCCTTTGCGGATTAATGATTGGTGGGAAACTATCAACAGTGGCACTCCACTAGGGTATAATAAGGCAGAAGGGTTGGTCTTAGGACAGCAATATAAGTTATCTGCCTTACATTCAGATTTCAAGACATCGCATATCTTTAAATTATCTGAAAAGTTCAAATTTCAGGTAGATGCATATTATTGGACTGACTATGTACAGGATCTTTCACAAAACAGCGGAAATAAAAATATTGATGCTTCCATTTTATTAACCTTGTGGGAAGGTAAAGGTCAACTAAGACTTGGCGGAAATGAATTAATATTTAAACGAAACGATTATTTGGTAGGCAGAAATTATGGAACGTTTCGTTCTGCCGAGAGAGTAAACACTGACAGCAAAAGAGTCTATTTCGGTTTTACCTATAAATTTGGAAAGTCCAATGTGCATAAGAAAGAAACGAAATTAGGTAATGAAGATGCCTTAAAAAGGTTGTAAATATGAAAAAACTTTGCGTTTTAAACTGGCGCATATTATCAAAAAACGGGGAACTAACGATAACACAATTGAATTTCATCAAATAATTAGGAAACAATAATAGGTGTAACTTGAAAACCTGCTTATCTTTCCTTGGCAATCAGCAGTTAAGTGAAAAAATTTCAGTTTTGCAAATATTTCAATAATACAGTTCACAAGATTTTATAGAATTTTTTTAATTTAAGATGGCGGCCGGAAATTTATTTTAGGTTCGTTTAGCTCGTAAAAGATCATTGATTAGAAAAAAACTGGGCTACTTCATAGCCTCCTCTTCAACTTCTATGTGTACGAAAGGATACGTTCTATAAAAATCCAGCATTTTGGGATGCTTGAAATTCCAAGGCTCTTATTTTTTGGTATATGATTGTTAAGATTGAGATTTATATATTAATGGAATAAAATTATTATTTCTAAATAATTTGGGAAAAACAAAAACTATCATACATTTGTAGTGTAATACTTAACTACTACAGTTGTGATAAACATATCAAACCTTTCATTTGGATATAGTAAAGGAAACTTGCTGTACCAGGATTTATCGCTTTTGCTTAACGATGGGAACATCTATGGTTTGCTTGGCAAAAACGGAGCAGGAAAATCTACCTTACTAAAAAACATTGCCGGATCGCTTTTCCCTACAGGGGGTTGCGTAACTGTTGATGGGATGATTCCTCAAAAAAGATTACCTTCCTTTTTGAGGACGGTGTATTATATTCCTGAAGAATCTTTCGTTCCCGCTATAACAATTAAACAATACACTACGCTTTTTGGTGTTTTTTACCCTAATTTCAATGCCGACCAGCTTAACGATTACTTGAAGGAACTTGACGTCGTAGTTCTAGGTAAGTTAAGCTCCCTTTCTTTCGGACAACAAAAAAAATTTATTATCGCATTTGCTCTAGCCTGTAATACGAAAGTGATTTTAATGGACGAGCCAACTAACGGTCTGGATATTCCTTCAAAAACACAATTCAGGAAACTGATTGCTTCGGTAATGAATGAAGAGCGGATAATTTTTATCTCTACGCACCAAACGAGGGACCTGGAGAATCTAATTGATCAGGTTGTAATTGTAAACAACGGAAATCTCCTCCTAAATGCATCAGTTGACGAAATTACGAGTAGATTGTATTTTGAAACGGTTAGTGAAATTTCGTCAGATCAAAAAGTCCTGTATACGGAAGAGCACTTAAAGGGAACATCTATTGTTAGAGAAAATATAAGCGGGGACGATTCGCGGCTTAACCTGGAGCACCTTTTCAACGGCGCTACTCAAAACCCCAAATTATTAAACCAAATATTTACCCCTAAAAAAAGATAGAATCATGAATGATGTATTTGATATTAAGCGGTTTATCTGGCTTTTAAAAAAGTCTGTTTTGGAGCAGCCGGCCTTACTGCTTGGCTTACTAGCGGTAACCTTGACGATCACCTTGCTTACCTATGCTATAGTACAGTCAATGGTGGGGATTGGAAAGGCCCAGTTAAGCGCATTTGTCCTGGGGTTCCTCATAGGGGGAAGTTTTATGGCATCTTCAGTGTTTAGCTATTTTTCCTCAAAATCGAACGGCGTTTCTTATTTATTGCTGCCTGCTTCGCATTTAGAAAAATGGCTCTGCGGGATAATTATTGCCGGGTTCTTATTTGTTTTGATCTACTTGGGCTTCTACCGGCTGATCGATCTATACTTTGTAGATAGCTACAGAAATAATCTGGATCACCATGCCATCAATTACCTAACTCAATACAACTCGGTTGAAATTTTTTCTTTTGAAAACCCGATCGCACGGTCGGTAATTATTATGTTCTTTAACATCTCAGGAGCCATGCTTTTAGGGTCGCTCTATTTCAATAAGGTAAGTTACATAAAGGTGGCGCTATTGATTTGCCTGTTTATTATCGGCACTTATTTTATCAATTTATTTTTTGGGTCTTTCTTTTTTGAGCATATTGACCTGGCTTTGCCATTTACCAGTGTTTTTTTGAAAGTTGATAAGGAAGTTGGCATTATTGATATGCCGTCGGCACCTGCAAAAGCAGCGGGTTTTGCTATTGCCTATGTGGTGCCGTCGGTTTTATGGCTGTTAGCCTATTTAAGGTTAAAAGAAAAAGAAGTTTAGATGGAATTCAGAGATAAACAAGCCATTTATTTACAAATAGCAGAATATGTATGTGAACAGATCCTTCTTAGTAAATGGCGGCCTGGTGATAAAATCCTGAGCATCCGCGAACTGGCGATATTCATGGAGGTAACGCCCAATACGATACAACGAACATACGATTATTTACAGCAGGAAGAAATTATCACTAATAAACGCGGTATAGGATATTTTGTACCGGAGAACGGCCTTGAAAAAGTACTTAATTTTCGCAGAAACCTGTTCTTTAAAAATGATCTGCCCGTAATGTTCAGAAATATGTTCCTGCTAAAAGTTAACTCGGAAGACGTAACGATATTATTTGAAGAATTTATTAAAGAAAATTTTAAAGAAAAGAAAAAATGAAACTAAGTTCAAAAATATTAGTCTTGATGCTGGGCGCATTCGTGACCAGCCTGTTTGCATCTAACGTCATATTAAAGAAACGATATGACAGCGTTGATAAAAGTGATTATTATTGGAATTACAATAAGATCTCCACCGCTCCATTTAAATACCTGAAAATCGATGGCGGCAATGTCACCAATATCGTATTTGAACAGCAGAAAAGTTGTTCTGTTCGGGTACTCGACTATTGGGGTGGCTACGATAAAGACAGCGTTAAGACCTATATATCAGGCGACACTTTACATCTCCAATTTGTTAACAGTCCTACAGACCTTTACAAAAAATCCTGGATGGAAACCAACGTACTGGTTCGCATCGCCGCCCCCCAGTTGCTGGCTGTCGATGGCTACAACACCAATTTCGAATTGGAGAAATTAGACCAAAAGGAATTGTCTATCAACCTTGGCGGAAAATCAAGAATCGAAGTAGAAAGCAACACCCATAATTTTGATAAGCTGTTCATTAGTCAGCGCGATTCCTCCCAGGTAATATTTGAAATGAATCCTGATTTGAAGCAAGCCCCAACCATCAAGGCTAATAACGTCACCGTAAAAATGCAAGGGGTGAGTTTGTTGGATTTTGGGCATATGAATATTGACACGCTCCAATTGGACGTATCCGAAAAATCGGCGGTTATCCTATCCGGTCACAACCTCAAATCCCATTAGCATTATTAGCGTAAGAGAATTGGTGTAACGCATCAATAATCAACGAAATTATTTTCCGTGATGGCTAAGTGGCTGTTACTGGCCACACTTATGCCTAAATTTTAATAAAATGAAACACAAACTATCAGTGATCGTTTTCAGCATACTGCTGATTTTGACAAGATTAACAAACGCTCAGGCGCAAACTGGGCCAGTCAACGGACAAATAACCGGCAAGGTTAAGGATGAAAAACAAAGTCCCTTAGCTTATGCGACAGTAACCCTTTTAAATGTTAAGGATTCAGTTATATTAAAAGGATCCCTGACTTCCGAAACAGGGGAATTCATTTATAAAAATTTAATTCCCGGTGCATATCTGGTTTCGGTTACCGTGATGGGCTATGAGCGGGTAGTTAAAGGCCCTTTTTATATCAAGGCAAACGAGTTGATTACAGTTGCAAACATCTTTATTAAGCCCAATCTTCATCAATTAAATACGGTATCAATCAACAATAAAAAACCCCTAATAGAATACCAGGTCGATAAAATTGTTGTAAACGTGGAAAGCAGCGCGCTGGCCACCGGGAACAGTGCGTTGGAAATATTACAGAAATCTCCGGGTGTAGCAATTGATAAATCGGGTAACATCAGCCTGCGTGGTAAACAAGGGGTAACAGTAATGCTTGATGGTAAACGGACTTACCTGTCACCAGACCAGCTTTCCAATCTATTAAGTTCCACAGAGGGAACGGCCATACAGTCAATAGAACTGATCACCAACCCGTCCTCCAAGTATGATGCGGCAGGAAGTTCGGGTATCATTAATATTAAGATGAAGAAAAATAAGCAGTTCGGCACCAATGGCACTATTACTGGCGGTGGTGGTTATGGAAAATATTACAAAAGTTTTGCCGGGCTTAATTTAAATTACCGCCAGAAATCCATAAATTTTTTTGGGAACATCAACGCATCAGATAACAAAACTGCCGAAGATCTGACTGTTTTCCGGGTAAACAACTCAGCTAAGAATCAAACCTACTTTAGCCAGTTAAGCCGCTCCACGAGGATCAGCAAGAATATCAATTATAAGGCCGGGGTTGATTACAGTATTGATAATAAGAACTCCATTGGCTTTGTCGTAAACGGGTATGACAATAACGGCGACCTGAACAATGCAAACAATACCTTAATTGGAAGTACAGCATTTAAAACAGATTCATCAGTAACAGCAAATAACCCCGGTAGAAGTAAATTTAAGAGTATTGCTTATGATCTTAATTTTAAATCAACCATTGATTCATTGGGACAGGAACTGACTGCCGACATTGATTTTTCAAGGTTCGATAACAGCGTAGGCAATAATTACAATAATACATTTATCGACAGTAAAGGAGGTGTCTACAAAAGTCCGACTATTTTCCGAAGTTTTGCGCCGACAGGTATTGACGTATGGTCAGCAAAAATAGATTATGCGTTGCCGATCAAACCAAAAACAAAATTTGAAATAGGTGTTAAAACCAGCTATGTAAGCACAGATAACGACTTCCATTTTGAAAATATGACAGATAACTCGTTTCTGAATGATGCTAACAGGAGTAATCATTTCACTTACAAGGAAAACATAAACGCGGCCTATACCAATATTCACAAAGAATTTAAAACTACAACTATACAATTAGGCTTGCGGGTTGAACAAACCATTTCCAAAGGTAATTCCATCACGCTGGGTACTGTGGTAGACCGCCATTATTTAAATTTGTTCCCCACGTTTTATATTAGCCAGGTTCTTTCAAAGGACAATGACCTGGGGTTTTCTTACAGTCGAAGGGTTGACAGGCCTGACTACGAATCACTAAATCCATTTATCTATTTTATTGATCTGTACACTTTTTCCGCCGGCAGCCCATATTTGAACCCGCAATACACCAATTCTTTTGAATTGTCTTACACCTATAAAAAGAAGCTGAATCTCAGCTTCGGATACAGCCACACCAACGATGTGATCACCCAGGTTATTGTTACTGATACCGTTCATAAAACTTTATATCAAACAACTCAAAATCTTGCGCACCAAGATTTTTACAGTTCTAATATCAACTACCCCATCGCCATAACCAGCTGGTGGAATACATACAATAACCTAACGCTTTATTATAATGACTTCAAATCCCCGAATCTTTTAGGCGCTCCCTATCAAAGCGGTAAGCTCGCCTATCAGGTTAATAGCAATCAGTCTTTTACAGTTAACTCTTCCACTATCGTTGAGCTATCCGGCAACTATCAGTCGTCACAAGTTTATGGTACTTATTTTGTAAGACCTATGTATGGCGTCGACCTGGGAATCGGTAAATCATTTGCAGATCGCAGGGCTAATATTAAACTTTCTGCCAATGATATTTTTAACCTGAGAAAAACACAGATAAGCAGTGCCATTTCATCACAAAATTACCATCTTGATGAGAAGCCTGAAACCAGGATTTTTCGCCTTAGCTTTACTTATAGGTTTGGAGGGAATCAGATCAAAGGAGCTAATGAACGAACCAAAGGTTCATTTTCGGAAGAAAGAAGGGTTAAATCCGGAAGCTGAAACTTCTCAAATTAACAATATTTGCTATTAATCTGTAATTGAAAATGATTAATCTCCGATGGTACGAAAACGAGAAATTTTAAATTATCGTATTTATTTGCGATTTTGTATTGGAATTAAATAAGAGAGAATATTATCTTGGCTTTTAGAACTTCACTTTACCAATTGGTATACAGTAAAGATAATTGGCATCAATTTTATTAACGGGCGTTTGTATAGCCAAGGATTCGTTTCAAAGAATCATAAAATATTAAATAGACAGATTATCAAAAAACGGTGGAATAACAATAATTAAAATCCATTTATCTCAAAATACCGGGGAATATTGAGAATCTCAAATTCCATTTTTAGTTCCTAAATGTCGATTCTTAAAAAGACGGAAAAAGAAGAACAATAGTGCAAGCCAAATGGCAACAATAAGACTTGCAAAAAGCCAGTTATTTTTATTCAAAATTATTGGAGACTGCGCTGCCTTTAGCTTGCTTTCCGGCCAGATTTCCTTAGGTATTAAACGGATTGACACCACTATAAGAAATGGAACAATGAGCAGGTCATCTAGCAACCCAATAACGGGGATAAAATCGGGAATCAAATCAATCGGACTTAATAAATACCCGATAGTGATGCCGATCAGCAATTTTGCAATAAACGGTGTGGCGGGATGTTGGTAAGCATAATAAAGGGCGAGTGTATCTTGCTTCATCCTTTTTACTTTAGCCTTCATCTTTTCGATAAAAGAGCCTGTCATATCTTACGTGTATTGTTTTCCTAAAACTGACTCTGCCTATAAAATAATCGCTTTTTATAAAGTCTGCTTCGCTTCTACCACTTCCCCAAAAACAAATTTAGAATAATTTAGAACAACCTTAACATCATCGTTGAGATTCCAGTTCGCACTGCTTGCGAGGCTACCATACTTTTAACCTAATTGGAGACGTTACTTGCCGGCCATTTAGTCTATTCGTGTATAGTCGAAAGTTCAATAGAAAATAGATTTCTTTAATCCTGCAAGAGTTAGCCCTGTAAACGCCAGGGCTAACTTAATTTAGGCAACCTTTATTAACCATGACCCGGATGCGTTGCATTCGGGCCCCATTTTAGTGATACTACTTGTCCAGCAATTTGATCCTGATCCCCGCGTTTACAACAATTCCGTCCAAAGGGGCGTATATATCCTTAAATTTAGGATCAGCTAGGCTCCCTGTGTAGATACTGCCCCATTTGGTCTGGCGTTGATCGGTCAGATTTTCTGCGTTCACGAAAATATCCAGATGTTTGAACATCTTTTGAACCAACAGGCCAAATGTTACAAAACCCCTTCCCGTAGTGCCATCCGATAACAACTGTCTGCTTGTATAAAAACTTTCCGCTCCAAAACGGAAACTACCCTCAATCTCGTATGTTGCATCAAAGCTCAACTGATTTTTGGGAGTCAATGTTTGCCGCATACTCATCCCATCAAAATGTGTTCTGGTATCTGTATAGGTATATCCCAGATAAAAGACCAGTTCGTCCATCACCAACTTAACATTCGTTTCAGCGCCCTGAGTGCTCAAATAACCGGGAGCATTGAGTAAAATATTGTTCTGCAGTATAAGCGGTCTGTTTACCCGCGTAGAGAAAAACAGTTGGTTGACACTAACGAATGCCTCGTCGCCCAATGGAGCGCGGTAATTAAGATCTCCGTTCAGGCCAAAAGACTGTTCTGCCTGAGTGTTACCGATCTTTAAAGGTTCTATATACTGATAGCCATCCCGTTCGCTTTCATCATTAAACAAGGTAGGCATCTTGTAGCCCAGTCCGCCACCCAACCGGCTACTCAAATGATCCGTAATCTTAAAAAGCGCATTAATTCTCGGTAGGACAAAAATTCCAGAGGACGGTCTTGAAGGTGCAGGCGAATTACCATCCAGACGAAGGCCGCTCTCTAATGAGAACCATTTATTGGCCTTATAGATATTCTGTGCGAATACCCCAGCGGTGGTCTGGCTGTAGCTCAGATTATTTTGCGGAGGTTTCGCTGTAAAGTGATCGGTAATCAAGTTTGCTCCCAATACCCAGGATGCCTTTTCGCCATTCCGCACATAGTTCAGTTCATTGAACGAGGAAAGTTGCCTGCCTTTAAAATCAAATCCCGGCCCGCCCAACGTGCGGTCGAAATAGCCGACTGTATTTTTAAAGTTGATCTTGCTTTCTTCATTGATCTTATGTGTGATGGACAATTGCGTAGAAAAGCGATAGGTCTTGTTAAGCTCAAAATACTGATGCAAATTGTCGGCATTCCCGTTGATCACCCGCATGTCGCCACCAAGACGATCTTCAGCAGTTGCGTTCAGCCCGAACCAAGCTGAATTATTCTTGTCCAGATATAGGAAGACTTTTGGGTTAATGGTAAACCGTTTGGTCTGGGGTATGGCGCTCAACCCCGTATTCGCAGGATCAAAAGCCCCATTGTAATTATAGGAACCGAAAATGGTAGTTCCGATATGTTTCCATTTCTGGCTATAATAACCACTCGCGTCAGCACCTTTAGCGCTGGTACCATTCAGTAAAAAAGTTAGTTCCGGGTCTTTTTCGGGTACTTTGCTGATCAGATTGATCAAGCCCGCAATGGCACCACCGCCATATAGGGTTGATGATGAACCTTTGATAAATTCCACTTGCCTCAGATCAAGCGGACTTATCTGTAACAAGCTAAGATTACCGGAAAAACCCGCATATAGCGGCATACCATCTTGCAACAGCTGCGTATAACGGCTATCCAGACCTTGGATCCGAAAGTTCGCGTTGCCGCTGACAGCGGAGGTCTGTTGGACATGGATGCCGGTGGATTCGCCCAAGAGCATCTTGATGTCCCCTGGTCTCATCGTACTTTTCTCGTCCAGTTCTTCCAAGGGCAGTGCTTCGATGCGCGTAGGGATATCTCGAATGTTCTGGTTGGCTCGCGTAGTCTGCACGGTCACCTCTGCCAGCTCACCTGAGGCAGATCCAAGGCTAATGAGAAGTATCTTCCGTGGATCTTGCAAGGGAAAGCTGTACACGTGTTCACTTTTCGCAAAACCGAGGTAGGTAATTTCGATCTCAAATTTGCCATCGGGAATATTATGGATGACTATCAGGCCACTTGTATCGGCGCTTGATACAATATTTAAATCGGGAATAGTCACCGTTGCACCATTTAGAACCGCCTTGGTCTGGTCATTGATTACCTTCGCACGGAAGGTGTTTTGAGCTGATACACCCTGTACAATTAGCACAAAGTACAACAACATGAAAATTCTTTTCATGGATATAGTTATATGGTGTGGCCAGCGCATAGCATTGGCCAACGTTAAAAATGGAGAAATAAAAATCGGATGAATTCGATTAAACTATAGGAGGCCTGAAGTGCTCGCAATGGTACTCTGAAAGATAGTAAGTGATGCGATAGTGGGGTTCTTGAAAAAGCGGCCTCTCCAGATTAAAAACAAGTCTCCAGACGTCCTTTGAGTAATAGATAGAAAGGGTAGGTTGGTGCTGAAACTGCAAGGCACCTGGGTTCTTTGGCCGGGCATCATGGGCATTGTTGCCAAAAATTTCCTTGCCGTGCAGCAGATAGTCGCCAACAAAATCAAAGATGTCGGGATGCCCCGAGCGGACTTCGCTGTAAGAACGGTACATTCCTGGCACATCCCGAATCAAAGAAAAGTCACTCAACGGAAAAATTATGCTACCGGCCAAAAAATAGCTGCTTAACAATAATCCGACCATAGACAGTTTCATGGGTGCAAATATAGCTAAAACGCATCTAAAATTCTCCTATCTGCCCAAGTTTAGCATGGACGAAAAGAATCTTCATTCTCATAAAACGGTATAATAATGAGAGTCCAAAGCTGTACTATCTTATAAAAACGGGGCTTTTTTGATAAATCGGATACCTAATTTAAGTTCGTCACTTTTGAAGTTTTAGGACTTAATCCTACGGATGACAATACACTCAAAGGATATACCAGCATCTGTATTTAGCATAAATAATTATCGAGTTACTTACTTAGGCACTACAATAGATTTCCAGCCAATATGTTGATGTTTTATCATTCTTTTAAATAGATTATCAAAGATTGTCTCTTTAAAAATAGACCTATTTAGGCGATAAAAATATTCGTCTAA
>NZ_JBEPPD010000029.1:0-34630 GCF_040547165.1 Pedobacter sp. UYP30
TGCCTATAAGTCATTCCACGACCTAAAGGAAAGCTTGAACCGTATACTCAATAGTTTTGGAACAAAATACGACATTAAATTTTAGACACTACTTACTTTTGTTTTACGTTTCTTTATATTAACATCTAGAAGCTGAAGCGCTTCTTCTCCTAACTTGAAAATCTGTCCCGATGTTACATTTTTTAAAGGGACTACAATTGTTTTGTAACCAATTGAGGTGATTTTTAATGTGTCTTCTGATTTTATTTTCAGCACCTCAAATTTAAACTCACCATTTTTGTCCGTAAAAACAACACCTTTCTGATTAGCAACTCTTATACTCGCCTTACTTATCGGCGCTGCTGTAGCCGCATCGATAACTTTGCCATAAATTGTTTTTTGAGCGAATGAACTCCTTGCGTTTGCGAGCAAAAATAGAGTTAATGTAAAAAGCTTAATTTGATAGTTTCTCATGCTACTCTGCTAATTTAGAATAATTTACTTTATTCTATAGCTTAGAAAATGGAAAATCATCAAACCTGTTTTCAATTCGAGTTCCTTATAGTTCGTATCTCCACGAACAATCTTCAATTCGGTTTACAAAGATATAAAGACAACGAGCGCTGTTTCCCTAAAATATTTCAACAAAAAAAGCTTCCGATTTCCATCGAGAGCTTTTTGTTTTATTTGCTTGGAGAATCTTCTTCTTTCGGCTCCTGTTCTTTACTGTCTGATTTCTTTTCCTTCTTTTTACCCTCTCCTTTTTTACGAGAAATAGAAATGAGTTCAGTCTCTTTATCGTAATCTATCTCCATCGTATCTCCCGCAGAAAGTTCGCCTTTTAAAATTTCCTCAGCAATTGGATCTTCCAAGTACTTTTGGATGGCTCTTTTTAAAGGTCTTGCGCCAAAGTTTGCATCAAAACCTTTATCAGCGATATATTCCTTGGCATTTTCGGTAAGTAGAATATCATAACCCAAATTATGAACTCTTCCAAACAAACTGTTCAACTCTATGTCTATAATTTTAAAGATTTCGTCTTTACCTAAGCTGTTAAACACCACCACATCATCTACCCTATTTAAAAACTCGGGCGCAAAAGCACGCTTCAACGCGCTTTCGATTACCCCTCGACTGTGTGTACTCGCCTGATCTATCTTTGCCGAAGTAGAAAAACCTACCCCTTGGCCAAAATCTTTTAATTGACGTGCACCAATGTTAGAGGTCATAATAATGATGGTATTCCTAAAGTCTACCTTTCTACCTAAACTGTCAGTCAATTGCCCTTCATCTAACACTTGTAATAAGATGTTAAATACGTCTGGGTGTGCTTTTTCAATCTCATCTAACAAAATTACCGCATAAGGTTTTCTTCTAACCTTCTCGGTTAATTGTCCGCCTTCTTCGTAACCCACGTATCCCGGAGGCGCTCCCACCAAACGCGAAACGGCAAATTTCTCCATGTATTCGCTCATGTCTATTTGAATAAGCGAATCATCCGTATCGAACATAAACCTGGCAAGCTCTTTTGCCAGCTCGGTTTTACCAACCCCTGTTGGGCCCAAGAAAATAAACGATCCAATTGGCTTTTTCGGGTCTTTTAATCCAGCCCGGGTACGCTGTATAGCTTTTGTCAGTTTCTTAATGGCCTCATCCTGCCCAATAATTTTCTCTGCTACTTTCTCGTACATGTTCAACAGCTTAATGCTGTCTGTTTGTCCGACACGTTGTACAGGTATTCCGGTCATCATGGCCACCACTTCCGCTACGTTGTCTTCTGTAACTTCGTAACGTTTCGTTTTGGTTTCTGCTTCCCACTCGGTCTTAGCGGCATCCAATTGCTCTATTAAATTCTTTTCAGTATCGCGCAACTTTGCAGCTTCTTCATACTTCTGGCTGCGCACCACTTTGTTTTTCTCTATTTTAATATCTTCTATCTTGCCCTCAATATCTATAATGGTTTGTGGCACATGGATATTGGTTAAGTGAACTCTAGATCCAGCTTCATCCAAGGCATCAATCGCCTTATCGGGCAAGAAACGATCAGAAATGTACCTCGATGTTAAACTTACACAAGCTTCTATGGCTTCATCTGTATAAGTAACGCCATGGTGTTCTTCGTATTTATCTTTAATTCTAGTTAAAATTTCTATCGTTTCCGCAGGCGTTGCAGGTTCTACCATCACTTTTTGGAAACGACGATCTAATGCGCCATCTTTTTCTATATACTGGCGGTATTCATCTAACGTGGTTGCTCCAATACATTGAATCTCTCCTCTAGCCAAGGCCGGTTTAAACATATTAGAAGCATCCAGAGAACCAGATGCGCCTCCCGCGCCAACAATGGTATGTATTTCATCAATAAATAAAATTACATCAGTCGATTTTTCGAGCTCGTTCATTACCGCCTTCATACGCTCTTCAAACTGACCGCGGTATTTTGTACCTGCCACTAACGAGGCCAAATCTAACGTAACAACACGTTTACCAAAAAGTACACGAGAAACTTTGCGTTGCACAATACGAAGCGCCAAACCTTCTGCAATGGCAGATTTACCAACACCTGGCTCACCAATTAAAATTGGATTGTTTTTCTTTCTACGAGAGAGAATTTGCGAAACACGTTCTATTTCTTTCTCTCGCCCAACAATTGGATCTAACTTTCCTTCTTCTGCCTGGCGTGTTAAATCTCTACCAAAATTATCTAAAACTGGAGTCTTAGATTTAATGTCTGAAACTTTTTTAGGAGCGGTAAATGCCTCGTCATCTCTGTAATCGTCATCGCCGGTAGATGCGCTATTGCTCACATCATCCCTAAATCCGTTTCGGTTTACCTCTACTTCCTGTTTAAAAATATCATAAGTAACGCCGTATTGCAGTAAAATCTGCGAGGCGATGTTATCATCATCTCTCAATACCGAAAGCAATAAATGCTCGGTACCAATTAAATCGCTCTTAAATATTTTAGCTTCTAAATAGGTGATTTTTAATACTTTTTCTGCTTGTTTGGTTAGGGGAATATTGCCTAAATTAACCGTAACGCTACTAGTGCCACGAACAGCATCTTCTATAGACCGACGCAATTTACTGGTGTCTACCTCTAAAGAACGCAATATTTTAATGGCCATCCCATCGCCTTCGCGAATAAGACCCAACAACAAATGTTCGGTACCGATGTAATCGTGGCCCAAACGTAATGCCTCTTCTCTACTAAACGAGATAACATCTTTAACCTGTGGTGAAAATTTTGCTTCCATAATATCTTTCTTAACAGCCGCCCCTAAACTATAAAATAAAATTATAAAAAGGTGTGCGACTGTTTTGTTTATTTTATCAACAATTACGCCATCTGGCTGGAGATACACTAGCAAAATATCCGCGATTGCAAACAAATTGTTCAATCTGCTTAAACCAACTTGCTTATTTTAAGTACGTATTGTTAACAAAAATAGCTTTCCTAAAGTTAAAAAATGTTTGTTATTCCCTTTAAATGGCTTTGTCTATTTTATGCCACAAAAACTTTAGCCCAAATTAATGACAAAATGTTAGGCTTTGTAGACGGTTCGGTACAATTTGGCAGGCGGCAGAAAAAGGTTATTGGTTAGGGGTTAGGGGTTAGTTGGTAACTTGTTTAGGCGAGAATCTCTCTAGCGCACCATGTCTTTGTTCCTTACTCCTTGCTCTTTTATGCCTTTTCTCTCATATTTCCTTATAAAGCAGCAGCACAGCTATCTACAAAAGCTTCTCCGTTTTCCGCTAAATCCCTCCTGCGTTGGGGACACCGCTGCAATCGGGTTTAGGAATTTGGAGAAACATAAACCCAAAAACTTGGGCGTCCTCAATCGCAATTGCTAGCGCTAACGATGGAAATGGTATCCTTTTTGACTTTTTCTGGCAAAAAGATATAATGGACAGCGTGTAAAAGCGCCCAAATTATTTAACGAATAAGTTTTGAAAATGATGGGAAACCGGTAATCACAAAATCAGTCCCGTTTTTTGCTAAATCCCTCCTGCGTCGGGGATACCGCTGCAACTCGGTTTAGGTACGCGGGCAGGAATAAGAAAGCCAAAAAATGAACTGGCCACACAGTTATTTGCTACAAGGTAGCCAAACTATTAACACATAACCTGTAACCATTAGCAGTTAAACTCCACCCTCAACTTTTTACCTACTACTTTTAACTGTTAACTATTAACCCCATCTTTGCAGAAACAACATATTCTTATGGCAGACGAAAAAATAATCTTTTCTATGGCGGGCGTAAATAAAATTTACCCTCCACAAAAACAGGTTTTAAAAAACATATACCTTTCTTTCTTTTACGGTGCAAAAATTGGCGTAATTGGTCTAAACGGCTCTGGAAAGTCTTCTTTATTGAAAATTATAGCTGGTTTAGATAAAACCTACCAAGGTGAAGTAGTCTTCTCGCCAGGTTTTTCTGTAGGATATTTGGCGCAAGAACCCATTTTAGATCCAGAAAAAACGGTTCAGGAAGTGGTAGAAGAAGGTGTGGCCGATGTTATTTCTCTATTAAAGGAATACGAGGAAGTTAACGAAGCCTTTGGTTTAGAAGAAAACTACAGCGATGCCGATAAAATGGACAAGTTGATGGCCAAACAGGGCGAGTTGCAAGATAAAATAGACGCAGTTAACGCTTGGGAAATTAACACCAAACTAGAACGTGCTATGGATGCTTTGCGCTGTCCAGATCCGGAGGCCAAAATTGGCGTACTTTCTGGTGGCGAGCGCAGACGCGTTGCCATGTGCCGCCTGCTTCTACAAAAGCCAGATGTCTTATTATTAGATGAACCTACCAACCACTTAGATGCAGAAAGTATAGATTGGCTGGAGCAATTCCTGCAAAATTATGAAGGAACTGTTATCGCGGTAACGCACGATAGGTATTTCTTGGACAATGTAGCCGGTTGGATATTAGAACTAGACCGTGGCGAAGGCATCCCTTGGAAAGGCAATTATAGCAGTTGGTTAGAGCAGAAAGCAAAACGTTTATCTCAAGAAGAAAAAACAGAAAGTAAACGCCAAAAAACGTTAGAACGCGAGTTGGAATGGGTACGCATGGCTCCAAAAGCAAGGCATGCAAAATCTAAAGCACGTTTGGCAAATTACGATAAGTTAGCCTCTGAAGATGGAAAGGAAAGAGAAGACAAATTAGAACTTTTTATACCGGCTGGTCCGCGTTTGGGCAATGTAGTGATAGAAGCCAACAACGTAACCAAAGCTTATGGCGATAAAATTTTATTCGACAATTTAACTTTCTCCCTTCCACCAGCTGGAATTGTTGGTATTATTGGGCCTAACGGAGCCGGTAAAACTACATTATTTAGGCTAATTACCGGACAAGAGGAAGCAGATGCAGGAACTTTCCGCGTGGGCGATACCGTAGAATTGGGTTATGTAGATCAAATGCACAATGATTTAGACCCAGAAAAAACGGTTTATGAAAACGTTACAGATGGTTTAGATAACATTCAATTGGGCAATAAGGCCGTAAGTGGCAGGGCTTATGTTTCTAAATTTAATTTTAACGGAGGCGATCAGCAGAAAAAAGTAGGCGTACTTTCTGGTGGAGAACGAAATCGGGTACACTTGGCCATTACCTTAAAAAAAGGTGCAAATGTGCTTCTACTGGATGAGCCAACGAATGATATTGATGTGAACACGCTTCGTTCTTTAGAAGAAGCCTTAGAAAATTTTGGAGGTTGTGCGGTTGTGATAAGTCACGATAGGTGGTTTTTAGACCGCATCTGTACCCATATTTTGGCTTTCGAAGGAGACTCTCAAGTTTATTTCTTCGAAGGAAATTATTCTGATTACGAAGAAAATCGTAAAAAACGTTTGGGTAATATTGAGCCGAAACGAATTAAATACAGGAAATTGGCTTGACTGTTAGGTGGAAATTAGCCAGCATGACGAAAATTTACGGCATTTTATTACAAAAAAAGCTCCATCGGAGCGGCCGAATTAATAGCGGTGGGTTTCAACCCACCGCAAAATTAAGAAAACAGTATGGACGCAAACTACTTGTCTGCGCCCATACTTTTAACTCGCCTTAGCTCCTGTTAACTCGCCGTAGGCAGCGTCTAAACTTCGCCCTATTCCATCGCCTTTCCATTCGGGCGCACCAGGAATTTCTGTGGCTCTTAAAATATCTTCTTTAGTTTTGCCATTTTTGATTTCACTACCTACAAATACCAACAGTTTGGATAGATAATTTTGAAAAGCTTTGATGTCTTCTTTATTCCCAGTTACTTTTTCTGGATCTAAGCTATGGCCCCAAATAAACAAGGTATCGTTGTCAAATTGATTGTTAATCTTATCTAAGGCAGTTATCCAATTGCCAATGTGCGCGCCATTTGCTCTATCTATGTAGGGATACCTCCTATTAAAAACCAGATCGCCAACATGTGCGATGTTGGCATCTTCGAAATGGTAGACTGCATCTCCGTTGGTGTGGCCCGAACCATAATAATAGGCTTTAATTTGCTCTGCCCCAACCTTATCATTCCAACCTTTACCAAAGGTAATGTCTGGCAACAGTTGTTTATCCAAATTACCTGCTTTTTCTGCTGCGTTCTTTTGGTTAATTAAAGAGTTTTGGTGCGCAACTACGTTTTTGGCTAAACTTTTAAATGCAATATTTCCGGCGGTATGGTCGCCATGGTGATGCGTATTTATCAGATATTTAAAAGGTTTATCACCCAGTTTTTGCAGTTCTGCAATTACATGTGGTGCAGTGTTTGGAAATTGAGCATCAACAACCACATATCCCTCGCTAGAATTTAACCAACCAATGGTTCCGCCCTGTTCTATAAAATAACCCATGTTATTTCTCAACGGTTTAAATTCGTAGTCGACGCGCATAAGGCCTTCTGCAAATGCAGCCGATTTAGACAGAGACAAAGCTGCAACAGCCAAGGCAGAATTTCTAATAAAATTTCTTCTTTCCATTTCGCTTAAATTAAAAAGCCACAACTTTAGCTGTGGCTTAAATTAAATAATATTTTCAGGATAAACTAATCTAGTGCTTTTTTCAAACAGACTTCATATTCCCGCTCCAGGCTCATGTCCAGGCCCCATCGAATGTGTTTTTCTATGATGGTCTTTACTAAAAAGACTTGTAGTAACGTTAGAATTGTCAGATGATTCGTGATTTTCCTCTAATCTTTCATCTTCGGCAGTTTTTCCGAACAAATCTTGCTCAACACCCTCAATATTTCCATCAGTTTCAGCACTCTCAATGGGCTTGCCGTTTTGATCTACTGCCTTTTCTTGTTGATTATTTTTATCAGTTTCCATAACTTTTGTTTTTAGTGATATACTGTATGGATAACATAAACTTAGGTTTTTTGTTTTGGCGGCCAAATAAAATGAACGCAAAGATTTAAGTCATGCTGCAAAAGCCAACTTTTCTCTACGCCATAGCGTTTTGCGCCACAACGGTTTTTACCTTGTCTATTACAAAATCTATTTCTTCTTTAGTGTTGTATTTGCTAAAAGAAAACCGCACCGAAGGTCTTTCGGGATCTGCCTTTATACCATTTAAAACATGCGAACCTATGTTGGAACCAGACGAGCAGGCGCTCCCACCCGAAGCGCAGATGCCATGAATATCTAAATTAAACAAAAGCATATCGCCCATATCCATTGCAGGGAAAGATACATTTAACACGGTGTACAAACTTTTATCTGCAGCAGTCTCGCCGTTAAAAGTAACCCCAGGGATTTCTGCAATTAGCTTTTCTTTAAAGTAATCTTTAAGCCCTTGTATATAGGTTTGATGTTCTTCCATCTCTGCATAAGCAATTTCCAAAGCCTTTGCCAAACCTACAATCCCATATACATTCTCTGTGCCACCGCGCATGTTGCGCTCCTGTGCTCCACCAAAAATCATCGGTGGAATTTTAACATTGCTATTTACAAAAACAAAGCCCGCGCCTTTTGGCCCATGAAGCTTGTGTGCGGCACAAACAATAAAATGGGCTTTCAACTCTCGTACATTATGTTTGTAATGCCCCATGGTTTGTACGGTATCTGCATGGTAAATGGCATTGTATTTTTCGCAGATATCTCCTACCTTTTGTATATCTGTTAAAGTCCCCAATTCATTATTTGCATGCATCAAAGAGACTAAAGAACGTCCATTTTCTTTTAAGAGTTCTTCTAATTGAAGGTAATTTATATTGCCGTTAGCATCAACATCTACAAAACTCAATTGATCTATCTCTCCGTTTTTTAACAGGGCATCTAAAGTGTGCTCGACGGCGTGATGCTCTATTCTCGAGGTAATGGCGTGCTTAATTCCGTAGGCTTGAACGGCGCCACGTATCGCCATATTATCTGCCTCTGTACCTCCAGATGTAAAAAAAATCTCAGACGGCGATGCGTGTAATAGCTGTGCCACCGACTTCCTTGCCTTCTCTACCAACGTTCGAACCTCTCTGCCCATTGCGTGTATTGCAGAAGGATTGCCATAATGGTTTTTCATTACGGCGGTCATTTCCTCAATTACCAAAGGATCTATTGGAGTGGTTGCTGCATTGTCTAAATATATCCTGTCCATAACTTTACAAATTCTAAAACCCTTAACCCAAACTACAGATGCAAAATTTCTTTAATATCTGATATGATTTTTTTGGCCAAACTCTCGGCTACTGTTTCGTTTTCGGCTTCGCTATAAATTCTGATGATAGGCTCTGTATTGGAGCGCCTAAGGTGTACCCAGGTTTTATCAAATTCTATTTTTAAACCATCTATTGTGCTGTGTGGTTGCTTTTTATAGCGCTCTTCTACCTGCTTTAACAAATGGTCTATATCCATTTCTGGGGTAAGTGTTATTTTGTTTTTTGAGATAAAATAAGCAGGATAACTGCTTCTAAGCAAAGATATCGGCTTGCCAAATTTAGCCAAATGAGTCAAGAATAAGCCGATGCCCACCAAAGCATCTCTACCATAATGAGATTCTGGATAAATCACCCCGCCGTTTCCTTCGCCGCCAATTACCGCAGCTGTCTCCTTCATCTTATTAACCACATTTACTTCGCCTACGGCAGATGCATTGTAAATACCTCCATTTCTTTCCGTTACATCTCTAAGCGCTCTTGTTGAAGACAGATTCGACACCGTATTTCCCGGCGTGTTTTTTAACACATAATCTGCAACTGCCACTAAAGTGTATTCTTCACCAAAGAAACTGCCATCTTCGTTTACAAAACATAAACGGTCTACATCTGGATCTACCACAATGCCCAAATTAGCATTTTGCTTTTGCACCACTTTGGCTATATCACCCAAATTTTCGGGCAAAGGCTCTGGGTTATGAGGGAAATTGCCATCAGGCGTGCAATACAACTCTACTACGTCTTTAACTCCTAATGCCTTAAGCAAGGCTGGAATAAAAATACCACCTGTAGAATTTACGCAGTCTATAGCTATTTTAAAATTTGCGTTTTTAATCGCGTCTACATCAACCAAAGGCAGTGCAAGCACCTTATCTATATGCTTTTGTAAATACGTATCGTTCATGGTAACCTTTCCAAGTTTGTCTACCTCAGCAAAGTTAAAAGCAGCCTCTTCTGCAAGTTCTAAAACGGCTTTCCCTTCTAAATCGTTAATAAACTCGCCATTGTCATTTAACAATTTTAAAGCGTTCCACTGTTTTGGATTGTGGCTAGCGGTTAATATAATGCCACCGCCGGCGCCTTCTTCTGGCACTGCAATTTCTACTGTTGGGGTGGTAGACAATCCAACGTCTATTACGTCTATGCCCATACCTTGCAGCGTTCCTACAACCAAATTATTCAGCATTTCGCCAGAGAGGCGTGCATCTCTACCAACCACAATTTTATTAATTCCGGTTTTCTCTACCACCCATTGCCCAAAGGCCGCGGTAAATTTTACAATGTCTACTGGCGTTAAGGCATTACCTGCCTGTCCACCAATGGTTCCTCTTATTCCAGAAATCGATTTTATTAAAGTCACTCTTCTTGATTTAAATTGAGGCAAAATTAGCAAAATTTGCGAGCAACCGACGTAAAGCTTAGGGGGTTTTCTGTAAAAGATATCAGCTAGCAAAAAATAACTTTAGGGTTAAAAAGATCAAAAAACACATCTCCGAGAAATTAAAACCACAGTTTTGAGACATTTTTTATAAGTTTGCAGGCACAAAAAGCCTTTATATGCAGCGTAAATGGTTTCAATACTGGTTTAATTCGCCATACTATCACATTCTCTATCAGCAAAGAAATAATGCGGAAGCAGAATTTTTTATAGATAACCTTAGCAATTATCTAAAACCGGCTCAACAAAGTAAAATTTTAGACATAGCCTGCGGCAAGGGACGTCATGCCATTTATCTAAACAAAAAGGGATTTGATGTAACTGGGATAGACCTTTCTGAACAAAGCATACGTTATGCACAACAGTTCGAGAATAATCGCCTGCACTTTTTAGTGCACGACATGAGGCAATTATTTTACATCAATTATTTCGACATTGCAGTTAACTTATTTACAAGTTTTGGATATTTTGACACAGAATATCAACATGTTAAGGCCTTAAAAAGCTTCAGGAAAGCGCTAAAACACAATGGATGCTTAATTTTAGATTACTTTAATACCGAAAATATTATTCAAAACTTAAACAGCCAAGAACTTAAAGAAATAGATGGCATCCATTTCGAAATAACAAAAAGTGTTGTAGAAGGAAAAATTATAAAAGGTATAAACTTTGAGGCCGAAGGAAAAAAATACCATTTTGAGGAACGGGTGCAAGCATTTACGTTTGATGATTTTAAGCGGATGTTACTTGCGGCAGGCATGTACATTGAGAAAACATTTGGAGATTACGCCCTAAACGATTTTGATGAGTCTAAATCTGAACGACTTATTTTAATTTGCAGAAAAGCATGATTATAGAGATAGAAACTGCAACCGGCACATTAGAAGCCATTAAACACTTGGATGCAGAGTTGTTTTTATCCATACATAGAGGAATGTCTAATCCTTTTTTCGATTGGTTGATGCCCTTGGTGAGAAATAAGTTTTTCTGGGCGCCACTCTATCTTTTTATCATCGTTTTTTCTATCACACAGTATAAAAAAACTGGTTACTACATCATTGCGGGTCTTCTTTTTACGTTTGCCATGGGCGATTTAATTTCTTCGCGCGTTATAAAGCCTATGGCTGGCCGTTTAAGACCCTGCAACGAACCCAGCTTAGCAAACGACATTATCCACAGAGTAGGTTGTGGTACTGGGGCTAGTTTTCCATCTTCTCATGCTACTAATCATTTTGCCATAGCTGTTTTTTTAATCTGCGTATTCTACAAATATTGGAAACCTATTTTACCCCTGGCCATTGCTTGGGCAGCTTTAATTTGCTTTGCACAGGTGTACGTTGGCGTACATTACCCAATAGATGTAACTGTGGGTGCCTTACTTGGCGCCTTAATTGGCTACCTTTGCAGTAGGTTATTTAACTATTTACAACCCGATTTTTAATGGAAATTTGGAAAATTTGCGCCCTCTTTTTCTGTGCCTTTTTTGGCGGCACAGCTATATTTTTGGTAAAGAGTGATAAATCTAAGCTGCTGAAGTTAATTTTGGCTTTTAGTGGGGCGTTTTTGTTTGCCATAACCGTATTGCATTTGATTCCAGATGCCTATAGTGGTTCTGATAGCCACGATATTGGACTGTTTATTTTGTTTGGCTTTTTGTTACAGATTGTTTTGGAGCAATTTTCTGAAGGGATAGAGCACGGGCACATCCACAAACATACCGAAGGCCATATTTTTCCATTCGGAATTATGATAAGCCTGTGCCTACACGCTTTTTTAGAAGGTATGCCTCTGGCCAAAGACCAACATAACGAACTTATTTTTGGTATTGCTTTACACCACATTCCGGCTGCCTTTGCACTGGCGAGCATCTTATTACAAAATGAATTTAAACGCGCCGGGATTATTTTTTACATCATCGTTTTTGCATTGATGTCTCCGCTGGGTTATTATGTGAGCTTCGGGCTCAGCAATGGAACTATTGGCGGCGTAGATCAGTATTTCAATAAGATTATGGGTGTTGTAATAGGCATATTTCTTCACATTTCTACCACCATATTATTTGAATCTAGCGCCGATCATAAAATTAATTTCCGTAAAATGATTGCAGTATTACTTGGAATAGGCGTAGCATTAATTGGTTTTTTTACCGGACATTAAGCCTGTCTAATCAAATTGGGCTGGACTGCTATCCATTGCAACTACGGGTTTAATTAAGTACATTCGAGTATGGAAAATCTTATCGAAGAACCTGCAACCGCTTATCAAAAACGCCATTTTTCTCCGGAAGAATATTTAGAGATTGAACGGAATGCTATAGAGAAACACGAATACTTTGAAGGAGAGATTTTTGCCATGTCGGGTGCAGAAAGACCTCACAATAGAATATTTAGTAACTTATTTGGCAGACTTTTTAATAAATTAGATGGTTCTTCATGCCTGCCTTATGGAAGCGATATGCGGCTTCACATTCCAGAAAATACGCTATACACCTATCCAGATATTTCTATCTATTGCCAAGAACCACAAGAAAGCGAGTTAGATGATGCGAGCTTTATACTTCCAACGGTGATAATAGAAATTCTATCACCATCAACAAAAAATCATGATAGAGGCGATAAATTTAAATTATACAGAGCTATTCCGTCATTGAAAGAATATATTATGGTCGATTCCGAATCTATTTCTGTCGAAGCTTTCTATCTCAACGAAAAAGGGAATTGGGAATTAAATGAGCATAATAGTCTTGATGATTTACTAAATTTCCGCTCGCTGGCTATTTCTCTACCTTTATTAGAAATTTATGCAGGACTTAGCTTTGAAAAGAAACCTTAGAAACTCAACAAATTAAGGTGAATTAAACTCCACCACTAAGCCTATCTGCCGAAGCTACGCATTTTTGAAATGAGGTATTAGGTGATAGGTATTAGGCTTCAATCAACGTCGCACAAAGAGCCGTAGGAATGACAAGTTGAGTAGCATCGGATTTCAAACTTTTAAAAAAAGAGAACGCAAAAAAATTTATCTATTCATCTTCCAATTTCCATTCGATTTCACTTTCTACATATTGTTCTAGTGCCTTTTGTTTAAAATCAAACCAATCTTGTCGATAATCGGAGCCATCAATCAAAAATCTAAAGTTTTGAAATGGTTTTTTCCCTTGCAACGCATCTTCTAATTGATTTTTAAAGCGACCTTCTTTTATCTCTGTAGCAAAGTCTTCCATAAATTTAAAAGACTCGTGACTAACGGGTTGGGTTATGGTTATAAAATCTCTTCCGTTCTTTTTAATGGTCGCTAAATCATCTTTGTAAAATTCGTCATCATCATCAATGTCGTAGCTGTCTAAACCGCTCGGCATAGCTATTACAACTCCCGTTTTACGATTGTAAAAACATTCAAGTCCGAAGTCTATCTTTTCTGCTATTTGCTTTATAATTTTTTTATCAATTTCTGCCATACCATCTGTTTTATATTGTTGCCTAAAAATTTAAAAACAAAATTGAGAGAAAAATTTCGATATATTTCAATCAACACTTAAAAAGCTCGCTTATTAGATTTTAAGAGAATAAGAAAAGACTATTTTTCCTTTTTCCGCTTTTTCCTGCCGTAATCCCAGGGGCAGTGTTTACAAATATTCTTGCAGCAAGTTCCCCGTTTCAAATGGTAGGCTTCAGTCATCACCATAAAACCATCCTCATTAAAATAAAAATCAACGCCTTCTTTCATAATTTCGATTCAGCCCGAGAGCATACCAAATCAATTTAATATTTTAACTTCTAATTTCCCTTCGAAATGTTGTTTTAGTTGGCGGCCGTCTCCGTGCAGTGTCCAAACTTCTTTTGGCTTAACCATCTCAATGGTGTCTAAAATAGCCTGCCAATCGGCATGGTCTGAAATAAATAGCGAAATTCCATTCCTTTCCTGTAAATTTTTCCATCCCGAAGCAAATGCCCTAACCACGTTGGTTGCCCGGAAATAATTATTAAAAACAATAGGCGGCACAATGTAAACTTGCTGTTCTTTTTCTAGCTTCATCGCTTTTCTATCGTACAATTTATATTTACCCAAATTGATGCCAAAATCCTCATATATCTTCGCTATAGGCGCAATGTTATGATGCAGCATAATCGTTTTTTCCGCACAATGCGCATTTAACAATTGCACCATCCGCTGACCTTTGCCTAGGGCATAAGCTCCCAGCATAATGTTAAAATTGGTCTCATTTAGCTTATTTATTTCTTCGGCCGCAGCCGGATGCTTGGTAGACGGATTTGCAAATGTACTTTCTGTTATAAATACATCAGCTTCTACAAACTCAAGCGGTTCGCAAGTAAGGTCTTCCTCTAGTTTATAATCTCCCGAATACAAATATCTTACGCCTTTATAAACCATCAACACTTGTGCAGAACCTAAAATATGGCCCGCGGGATAGAGTATAATAGACACCTCTCCAATGTTAAATTCTTGATGGTAACCTTTAATTAAGAACTCAGCCCCGGCAGCTTTCCGGTATCGGTGTTTCATAAACGCAGCTGTTGCCGCAGTGCAATACACGCGTTCGTTTCCACGCACAGCATGGTCGCCATGGGCATGTGAAATGACTGCAATTTTAACGGCCTGTTGTGGATCTAGGTAAAAATCGCCATAAGGGCAGTACAGTCCAATGTTGTCTATTACAATAAAATTATCTAAAATCATGTTAAAAATTTAAGAGCAAGAAACCACTCAATTGCTTGGGACTACCTCTTTTAAAAAGCGATTGTTTAACGCCAGCACTTGTTCAATAAGGCTATGTTCGGAATCATTTATAAGCTGAAAATCAGCCAACCTAATTTTATGTTCATCCGTAAACTGTTTTTCTACACGAGCCATAACTTGCTTTTCAGAAACCTGGTCGCGTTCCATCACGCGCTCTAACCTTATGTTTAGCGGCGCAACGACAACCACTGTTGCATTGCACATTTTATCAGCTGCACTCTCGAATAAAAGTGCGGCTTCTTTTAACACGTAGGGCACTTTTTTATCTACATTTCTACTCCAGCTATCAAAAGCTCTAAACACAGCTGGATGCACCAAGGCATTCAGTTTCTCCAGTTCGGTCTTGTTGTTAAACACGATATTAGCAATCCATTTATTGTTTAACTTCCCATCACTAAAATAGCTTTCATTACCAAAAGCCTTCTTAACCTCATTTACTAAAATTTCGTCGCTAACCATCAGCCCTTTGGCAGCTTCGTCTGCAAAGAATACAGGAATCCCCAACTGCTCAAAAACCCTGCAAACCAAGGTTTTTCCACTGCCTATTCCTCCTGTTATCCCTACTTTGTACATTACTTTTCTACAATAAAGTCTACTTTGTTAGGCACAACGCTAACAAGCTTACAGTAATCAGGAAAATCTGTTATTTTAACGGTAAATTGATTGTGGTGGTCGTTTTTCCACTCGCCAACGTCTACCGCAGCCTGTATAAAATTCTCATCGACTTGGTTGTAATTACCCAAAGTAACTAGAAATGTTACTTTTACCTTTTTTGGAAAGAGCAAAATGCTGTTAAACCCTTTGTTGTTGATGATCTTTAGAGGAACTTCTATCGTTTTCTCCGTAAATTCGTCTACAGGAATTTTAACTTCTACTATGGACGGATAAATATTTATGTTTTTTAAATGCGTTTGCTGCATCCCAACTCGTACAGAAGCACTATTTGATAAATTATTTAATAAAAGTGTATCTGTATCCCATGTCTTAATTTTTCTTAGATCTTCTAAAGGGCCAGTCACGGTAACATATTTTGGGGTCAACAAAATGTCGTTAGCCAACCCAAACTGATTTGCATAACTAATTTTTTTAATAAGATTAATGGGGACTTTCTTTACAGATCTCTTAGTAAAATCGAAATAAAGGGTATCTGGCCTTATAGATATAATTTTTTGCGTGCTCGCAAACTGCCTGTTTATTCCGTTAATTTGATTTGAAAAAACAATAAAATCTTTTTTATTTAGAGGCTCTAAATTAACCGAAATAGACTGGGGTTTAATGCGCAAGCGCGAAAATAACAGTTGCCAACCGGAACCTTCTACCTGTAGATCTACCGTATCTGACTGTAGAGGATGAAAAGCCCTTTCTGAGGGAAAGTTTTTATAGGTTAAAACCGTTTTGGCGTTGTAGACATATTTGTTGTTAAGCGCCATAAACAACCAAGCTGCAATGGCAAAACACAAACAGGCAAACATCCCCACAACTCTTCTCTTTTCTATCTTAGTGAGTTTTATAATCGCCATTTGCTATTTAAACTTATAAAAATTCTGATGCGCTATTGCAAATATAGCCAAAAAAAAAGCCGGAATTACCGGCTTTCTTCTTGTGTTAAATGCAGTTTATGCTTTAGGTACAACTGCTTTTGTGGCATCTAAAGAAACTGCAGATTTATCAAAACGGATTTTGGTTCCGCCTTCTACTTCTATCAAAAATGTAGTTTCGTTCATGTCGGTAATTCTACCGTGTATGCCCGCAGTAGTTACAATTTTATCGCCTTTTTTTAGCTCGGCAACCATTTTCTTAAGATCCTTGGCTTTTTTTACTTGTGGACGTATCATAAAAAAGTAAAACACAATCATAATCAACACCATCGGGCCTAAAGTACCCAACATTCCGCCTCCAGGAGGCGGATCTAAAATTACTGTTAACGTCATTTCTATTATTTGTATTGGTTTATAAATCTTCTATTAAATCAATTCGGCTATATAATAAAGCCTACTTATTTTTTCGGCACAACTTCGCCCACCAAATGTACCGAGCTAACGTTTGGGTTAGCATTACTGGTTACCGTAATAACTTTGTCGTTTATACCAGGTTTTCCTTCGCTGTTAAATACAACTTTAATAAAACCATCCTTTCCAGGTAAAATTGGTTCTTTTGGAGGCTCTGGAATGGTACAACCACAAGTGGCAGTAGCGCTGGAAATGATAAGCGGGCTCTTGCCCGTATTTGTAAACTTAAAGTTGTAAGATACCTTGTCGCCCTCGTTAATTTTAGCGAATTGATGAATTTCTTCTGCAAATTTTATAACTGGAGCATCTGCTTTTGCAACGGTATTAGAATCTGTGGACATTGCATCTTTAACCTGTGTATTTGCATTATGGCAAGCCACAAATGCTAAGGAAGCCACGCAAAAAAATAATAGCCTTTTCATTCTCTGTTAATTTTTATTATTCAATTAAACCTCTACCAACCTTTTTTATAGATTTAGATTTTTGAAGGTCGCCTAAAATTTTGTCTAAAATACCGTTTATAAACGAATTACTTTTCGGTGTACTGTAATCTTTAGAAAGATCTAGGTATTCATTAATGGTTACCTTTACCGGAATCGATGGAAAATTCATCATTTCGCAAATCGCCATTTTCATTAAAATAGTGTCCATTAAGGCAATACGTTCTGATTCCCAGTTTTTCGTTCTATCTGCAATAAGCTCTTGATATTTGCTGTCGTTTTGTAATGTATGCACAAATAAATCTTGTACAAACTTGCTATCTTCTGGCCAATCTGCACTTATTTCTGTAAGCTTGTTTTCAGAAGGGTCATCAGAGTTAAAATTCTTTAAAGTTTTGGCCACCATGCCTTTCATTACCTCATGATCTACCTGCCAGTTTATAAACTTCTCCTCAAAAACCTGCAAAATGCCTTGATTTTTAAGGATGATTTTCCTAAAAATGTATTTGATGATGTCTTTGGAAGATTCTAGCGTCTCGCCTGGATTTGCAAGATATTCTGCATATTCCTTTGAAGCTTTTAAGCTATTATAAATGGTTTTGCGAATCTCTGGATCAAAACTCCAATCTACTTTATATTTTTTTATCTCCGCAAGGTATTGGGGGTTTTGTTGAAGCATTACGCTAAACTTGTTGTTTAACAACTTTAAGTTAGGATTAATGTCTTCTTCTTTTTTCAAGAATTTATTGGCACGGTCAGCAGCGTCGTTTGCTGTGTACTCGGTTACTTCTACCAATAAAGAAAGCATCCAGATATACATTTCGTAAACGCTATCGATGCTTTGCATAAGGATTTTAAGATCTCCTTTAATGTCTTTTCTGTCTGCTAAATGCCAAGCAAAAATATTTTGCAAAGCTTTTATACGTAGGTGCCTTCTATTTAACATGAATGTAAGAACGGGTTTGGTAATTTATACCTTTAATTATATTATTTATTTAATTCTCTTTAAGTCAGCGATTCTCTTTTCTGCAATCTGATCTGCCGCAACATTTGTCGGGATTTTTTCTGTTTTACTCAACTTTATTACATTTCTAGTTGCATCGTAAATATTTTCTGTTAATTGTATGGCTCGTTTTTTTCCAAATCCTGTCAATTCAGAATAACAGGCAATTAAGCCGCCAGCATTTATCAAATAATCTGGCGCAAATAAAATACCTTTCTCCAACAACAATTTCCCATCTAACGTTTCATCGCGTAATTGATTGTTTGCAGAACCTGCGATAATAGAAAAATTCATTTTCGCAATGGTATTGCTGTTTACTGTAGCGCCCATTGCACAGGGCGCATAAACATCTGCAACAACGCTAAATATTTTATCGGCAGCAATTGGTTTTGCTCCATATTTCTTTGCTACGTAGGTTAATCGTTCTGCGTTAATGTCGCTTACCAAAACCTCAGCATTTTCTCGTCTTAGCAAGGCAACCAGTTCTTCCCCCACGCTACCAATTCCTTGCACTACCACTGTTCTACCTGCAAGCGTATCTGTACCAAATACCTCTTTTACACTAGCCTTTATGCCCAAATATACACCTTGAGCCGTAAACGGCGCAGGGTTGCCGGCACCACCCATAGATTCTGGCACACCCGTAACATGTTTTGTTTCCATACGGATGTATTCCATGTCTTTAGTATTGGTCCCCATTTCTTCGGCGGTGATAAACTCTCCATTTTGGTTGTCGATGTACCTGCCGTAGCTGCGCATCAAAGCCTCTGTTTTATCTTTCCTAGAATCGCCAATAATCACCCCTTTTCCACCACCAAGGTTTAAGCCAGTTATCGCCGCTTTATAAGTCATGCCGCGAGATAAACGCAACGCATCTTCTAAAGCTTCGCCCTCTGAGGCATAAGTCCACATCCGCGTACCACCCAAAGCAGGCCCTAAAGTCGTGTCGTGAATAGCGATAATGGCTTTTAAACCAGTACTTTCGTCATTACAAAAGGTTATCTTTTTGTGGCCATACAACTGCTGCTGAGCTAAAACGGATGTGTTTGGGGTCAAATCTGTTGCCATTTGCGTTAAACGTGTGAATTGCCACAAAATTAAAATAAAAAACCGTTATTACCCCTTTTTAAGGCAACTATAAAAAAATAAGCCCGTGTTTAAGTAAGTTTGCATCAATGAAACACCTCAAACGGTTAAATAAATATTTCTATAAATATAAGTGGTGGATTTTACCTGGGGTTATTTTTGTGGTAATAGCCAACATTTTTGGCGTAATACCGGCACAGGTAATTGGCTATGCTTTTGATATTATTACAGAAAACATCCAAATTTACAACCTATTTGAGGGCTTTAACCGCCAACAGGTAATGTATGATATTTTCGGAAACAGCCTATTGTATTTCGGATTTTTAGTGGTACTTCTCTACCTAATTAGAGGAATTTTTCTATTCTTAATGAGACAAACACTCATTTTAATGAGCCGCCACATAGAGTTTGACCTTAAAAACGACATTTACAAACACTACCAGATTTTAAATCTTGGTTTTTACCGCCGTAACAATACGGGCGATTTGATGGCGCGTGCCACAGAAGATGTAAATAGGGTTAGAATGTATGTTGGCCCCGCCATTATGTATGCCGTAAACACATTTGCGCTATCTGTTTTGATTGTTTATGCCATGTTTAATGTAAACGCAAAGCTAGCTATATACTGTTTGCTTCCGCTGCCGTTTTTGGTTGTGATCATCTACTATGTAAATACCGTCATCTTTAAAAAAAGTGGCAAAATTCAGCAGCGTCTGTCAGATCTATCCAGTTTTGTACAAGAACGCTTTTCGGGCATCAGAATTATAAAGTCTTATGTGCGCGAAGACCACACACGTCAACTTTTTGAAGTACAAAGCGATGCCTATAAAAAAGATTCTCTTAGCCTTGTTAAGGTTTCTGCCCTTTTTTACCCAACCATGCTGCTGCTTATTGGTTTAAGCACCATTTTAACTATTTATATTGGCGGCATACAGGTTATAAACGGAAGCATTACCGCGGGTAACATTGCAGAATTTATCATTTATATTACCCAACTTACTTTTCCAGTAACCATGTTGGGCTGGGTTACCAACCTCATACAAAGGGCAGCTGCATCGCAACAGCGCATTAACGAATTTCTAGACATCGAGCCAGAAATACAGTCTACCAATCCTATTGAGAAAATTCTACAGGGAAACATAAAATTTAACAATGTCGACTTTATTTATCCAGATACAGGCATCCGCGCTTTGCACAAGGTAAATTTCGAAATTAAAAGTGGCGAGTTTGTTGCAATTATCGGCAAAACAGGCTCTGGAAAATCTACCTTGGCAAACCTAATTATGCGCATGTACGATGTAAGCGAGGGCAGCATCGAAATTGATGGCGAAAACATGAAAAACATCAACCTTGGCCATTTTAGAGACCAAATAGGTTTTGTGCCTCAAGAGGTTTTTCTTTTCTCAGACACCATAAAAAACAACATCGCCTTCGGCCTAAATAAAGTGGTAGACGAGGAAGTGTATGATGCAGCCAAAAACGCAGCTGTATATCAAAACATTATTGATTTTGAAAGAGGTTTTGAAACCATGCTCGGCGAAAGAGGAATAACGCTTTCAGGGGGTCAGAAACAACGCGTATCGATAGCACGTGCCTTAATTAAATCGCCAAAATTACTTATTTTCGATGATTGCCTATCGGCGGTAGACACCAAGACCGAAGAGGATATTCTACAAAATTTGGGCAAATTAATGAAAGACAAAACAAGCATTTTAATTGCGCATAGAATTTCTACGATTAAAAATGCCGATAAAATATTGGTGTTAGAAGATGGAGAAATTAAAGAGCAGGGCACTCATTCTTCTTTACTGGCACTAAATGGTATTTATACTGATATTTACAACAACCAGCTTTTAGAAGAAGAAAGCCGCAAGGTTTAATAGAGAATTCTATTTTGAACTTTAAATAATTGCTTTATATTTACCCAATAAAACAACAAGAACCACGTATGGGAGATTTTGACAACAGAGAAAGAGAAGAAGTTTTTTCTAAAAAAGTAAGGGCCGGTAAAAGAACCTATTTTTTTGATGTAAAAGCTACGCGTTCTGGCGATTATTACCTAACGCTAACCGAAAGCAAAAAAAGATTAGAAGATGGTGTGTTTGTAAAACACAAAATTTTCGTTTATAAAGAAGATTTCGAAAAATTTACCGAAGGGCTTACTGAAACGGTAGAGTACATCAAAAACAACCAAGAAGTGATAGAGAAAAGATACGAATTAAACGAAAATGGAGATGGAAGCTATAAATCGAAAGACGATTTTTAGTTTTAAATTTCTATTCTAAATACTTAGGCCGTTGTATACACAATGGCCTTTTTTTATTCATTTTAGAGCTTTAGTGGCATGAAACAACTCCTTGCAATAATTTTTATCCTCCTTTTTGCAGTAGGTTTATCTGCACAGGAAAAGATTGATAAAAAACTTCAAAAGAAAATAACGGAATTATCTAAAGAATTTCACGGAGATGTTGGCAGTTATGTAAAAAACCTTAAAACCGGCAAGATTGCTACCTTAAATGCCGACACCATTTTCCAAACAGCCAGCATGGTTAAAGTGCCGATTACCTGTGGCATTTTTAATAAAATAGCAAAAGGCGAATTAAATTATCATGCCAATTTAACCTATCGTGATAGCTTACTATACCCTGGAGAAGACATATTGGGTGCTTTTAAAGATAGCGCACAAATTGCCCTTAGCAAAGTATTGATATTGATGATTACCACAAGCGACAATACCGCTAGCTTATGGTGCCAATCTATGGCTGGAGGAGGGACGGAAATCAACAACCTTATGGCAAACTATGGATTAAAATACACTCGGGTAAACTTACGAACTGAAAGCCGAAAGGAAAATTATCAAAAATACGGATGGGGCCAGACTACGCCAAGAGAAATGGCTACGTTGGTTACCATGATTAGAGATAAAAAAATGGTAGATACCGCTTCATCTGAGCGAATTTATAGAAGTTTAACACGTATTTATTTTGATGCTGAAGCGCTTGCAGAAATCCCACCAATTATTCAGGTGGCATCAAAATCTGGTGCGGTAGATGCCGCACGCTCAGAAGTTTGCTTGGTTAATGCGCCACACGGCGATTACGTTTTTTGCATCACCACAAAAAACAATAAAGACACGTCTTGGAAATACGACAACGAAGCTTGGGTAATGATTAGGAGTTTAAGCAAAATGCTCTGGAATTATTACGAACCGCATTTTGGCTGGGAAAGACCTACCGGGATGGATAAGTTTGATAGGTAGACCGACCGATTGTTCTACAGCTTTTATTTTGCCAACCCACTTCCAACCAAAACCACCAACAACACGTAGGCAACAATAATTACCAAAGTGATAATACCCCAAAATTTAAAAAGAGATTTAACTTGCAGCATCGTACTGTCTAAATTTTCTTGGTCGCCGAATAGAATCGCTTGTTTTCCTCGCGCAGCAATCCGCCCCAAAAGCATACTTGGGTAAAAATAAAAAGCAGCAATTAATAAATAGATGATAGATATAACCGTAGAGCCGCCTTTAGCCAAAGGGCCCAAAGCTGCAAGCGCGGTTGGGTTACTACTTAAAAACGCCCCAATGCTAAACGAACCTAGTAATAGCAATATGGCAACTGCATAACCAATAATAGACAAAAATTTTGCCCATTTGGTAATGTCGTAAAAATAGCTGCGCATTTCCTCAGTCACTATCAATTTAACCTCTTTGGGTTCTTCTCTTTCTAAATCTTCCATAAAAAATGTTCTGCAAATTTATAGAAAATATCTAGCTAAGGCAACCGCTGCTTTTAAAATGAGGTTTTAAAAACATATCTTTGCGACTTTTAAAATAAACCTTTGATGGCTTTTTTTGCAGGGAAACAAAAACCTTGGCTTAAACAGCTATACAGGGCATACAAAAATTAACAACATACTAGCATGGCATTACAATGTGGCATTGTTGGTTTACCCAATGTAGGTAAATCTACCCTCTTTAATTGTTTATCTAACGCAAAAGCGCAAGCGGCAAACTTTCCGTTCTGTACCATCGAACCAAATATCGGCGTAATTACGGTACCTGATGAACGTTTAAACAAACTTGCAGAGTTGGTTAAACCGCATAAAGTGCAACCTAACACCATAGAAATTGTAGATATAGCGGGTTTGGTAAAAGGTGCTTCTAAAGGTGAGGGATTGGGCAACCAGTTTTTGGGTAATATTCGCGCTACAAATGCAATTATCCATGTTTTGCGCTGTTTTGATGATGGAAACGTGATACATGTAGATGGTTCTGTAGATCCCGTTAGAGATAAAGAAATTATAGATACAGAATTGCAACTTAAAGATTTAGATACGGTTGACAAGCGCATTCAAAAAGTAGAAAAAATAGCCAAAACAGGTAACGACAAAGATGCAAAACGGACTTTCGAGATTTTAACGCTTGTTAAAAAGCATTTAGAAAACGGAAAATCTGTTAGAACAGCAGTTATTTCTGAAGAAGATTTCGATTACATAGAAAATTTAGGTCTACTTACCCAAAAACCCGTTATGTACGTTTGCAATGTTGATGAAGAATCGGTTGTTAACGGCAACAAATATGTAGATTTGGTAAAGGCCAGCGTGGCCGATGAAAAAGCAGAAGTTTTGGTCATCTCTGCAAAAATAGAGTCTGAAATTGCAGAACTTGAAAGCTACGAAGAGCGCGAGGAGTTTTTGGCAGATATGGGTTTAACAGAATCTGGCGTACATAAACTGATCAGAACAGCCTATAAATTATTGCATTTAAGTACTTATTTTACGGCTGGGGTGCAAGAAGTGCGCGCTTGGACAATTACCAAAGGCTTTACGGCACCGCAGGCCGCGGGCGTAATCCACACCGATTTCGAAAAAGGTTTTATTAGGGCAGAAGTAATTAAATATACAGATTTTGTTGATCTAGGTTCCGAGAATGCCTGTAAAGAAGCTGGCAAAATGGGTGTAGAAGGCAAAACTTATGTTGTGCAAGATGGAGACATTATGCACTTTAGGTTTAATGTTTAAAGAACTAAGGTTAATTAGTTTAGTCACCACTCTTCCCTTCGCTGTCCTATCCGGACGGGAGTCCTACTTTTTTCTTGAAAAAAAAGTAGCAAAACCGAGCTTTTTTGCGAGCTCATGAATGCAAATAAAACAATAAACACTGATGAATAAATTCAAGGCTGATACCTCTTTGTGTAAAAATTCTCCAAGCTGTTTAATATCGATGATTCTAGGCCTTTCCCTTTCTTTTTTACCCGCGCACGGCTGCAAATCTTCTTCACAAGAGTAACCCGGCAGTTCCCTGCAAGCAGCTTTAGGCGTTTTTCCCCCCAAACTGCTGCTAGGCCGATTCCAACAGGTTGGCTATAGCGAGTGCCGAACAAAATATAGCTTAGCGATTTACCAAAAATCTAATACCTAATACCCTTCTTGTTATTATTCTTCTAGGAATTTTTTCCAATTTTTAAATTCACAAGGACGTAACGAGATGTCTTCATTGCGAAGCACGAAGCAGTCTCTCCTTAGTACTTCCAGCGGCTGAAAAATTAAACAAGTAACCCCAAATCCGCTAGTTTCTTCTTGGTACTTTCATAATCGGTATGAAAAATACCTTTTAAGCCTAAGTCGTCGGCTACCTGTACAAAAAGCTTTCTATCGTCTATATAGATGCTATTTTCTACATCGCATTGCGAAATATCTATGGCCACTTTAAAAATATCGGCATCTGGCTTGCGAAAATGCACAAAACTAGAGGACACGTAAAAATCTATAAATTCATTTAACTTAAAGGTATCTATTCGGTATTGGTTTAACTCTCTGCCCTCGTTGCTAATAACGGCGACCTTTAACTTGTATTTTTCTTTCAAACCTTTTAACAAATTAATCATGTCGGGATAAGCACGAGATTTGCTGAACATAAATTCTTTAAAATCATCTCTGGTAAAATCTCTATTCTCGAAAAAAACCACTCTGTTTAGATATTCATCTAATGTGATTTTTCCAACTTCGTAGGTATCAAACGTGAGGTGATGCCTATCTTCCATATCAGCGTGATTAAGTTCGAATTTTGTTGCTGCTCCTGCCCTAGCGTTCCTATCCCAACCATTGCTAAGCAATACCCCACCTATATCTGTAAAAAGTGTTGTTATTTTATTTTCCATTTTATCTTTCATTTCAATTATGCTACAGTAATTTTTTCCTCTAAATAAACATCTTGTATGCTATTTAACAGGTGTACTCCCTCTTTAAAGCTTTTCTCAAATGCCTTCCTTCCGGAGATGACACCCGTTCCGCCAGCCCTTTTGTTGATTACTGCCGTCTTTACGGCTTCCATTAAATCCTTGTCTTTATCGCCAGAAGATGAGCCGCCAGAGTTTATCAGGCCAGATCTGCCCATAAAACCATTTGCCACTTGATACCGGCAAAGATCTATTGGGCTGTCGGTACTTAATTCGGTGTACATCCGCTCATCAAACTTACCGTAGCTTTCTTCTTTTGTGTTTAACGCTTTAAAACCACCGTTGTTTTCTGGCAACTTTTGTTTTATTATATCTGCTTGGATTGTTACGCCAAGGTAATTTGCTTGCGCGGTTAAATCAGCTGCCGAACTGTAATCTGTACCGTCCTTTTTAAAAGCGGAGTTTCTTAAATAGCACCACAGCACGGTTCCCATACCGAGTTGATGTGCTTCTTCGAAGGCTTTAGAAACTTCTATAATCTGTCTGTCGCTTTCTGCTGAGCCGAAATAAATGGTTGCACCAATGGCAGCCGCACCTAAATTCCATGCTGCTTTTACAGAGGAAAACATAATTTGATCATAATGATTTGGATAGGTAAGCAGTTCGTTGTGGTTTAGCTTTACCAAAAATGGAATTTTATGCGCATATTTTCTAGCTACCGAGCCCAATGTGCCGAAAGTAGAAGCTATAGCGTTACAACCACCCTCTATGGCTAGCTTAACAAGGTTCTCTGGATCAAAATACGCAGGGTTTGCAGAAAAGGAAGCGCCAGCACTATGCTCTACGCCCTGATCTACAGGCAAAATGGATAGGTATCCTGTGCCTGCAAGGCGACCATTATTAAATATACTTTGCAAATTGCGAAGTGTTTGTATGTTCCTATCGGTAATGGCAACTACATCGTCTATAAAGTTTGGCGAAGGCAGGTGCAGGGATTTTTTGTCGATTGTTTTGCACACATGCGTAAATAAACTGCTGTTTTCTGCACCCAAAAGGGTTTCTATTTGACCGTAATTCATATCGTAATTGTTGAGTTGTTAAGTAGTTTATTTGTTGGGGCGCTTTATGGTTGAGTTGCTTTTATTGTTGAGGCGTTGAGTTGTTGAACCCAAAACCTATAACCTATAACCTATAACCTATAACCTATAAGAATTAACAATCGAAAACCAAAAAAGTGTAGATTCTTACGATAAATATTCATTAGACTTTAATTGTCGTGTGATAATAAATTAAAAATTTGATTATCAATAAATTACCTTTTATTAAACACCCCGATCTGCGACCACCCCTCTAAAAGAGGGGAATCATGCAATGCCGCTTTGAGAGAGCGTGTGAGGGAGCGCTAACGATTGGAGCGATATCCTTTTATTGGCTTTCGGCCAATGAAAGATTAAGTGGAAAGCGTGTTAAAGCGCCCAAATTATTGATCAATACTGATTTCTACCGGTCTATTTAAGCAACGTTCCTTTTAAAATGAGAACCGCTACGCTGAAATAAATAACGATTCCGGTTACATCTACCATGGTGGCCACGAAAGGCGCGGAGGAAGTTGCGGGATCTAATTTTAATTTTTTTAGCAAAAGGGGCATCATCGAGCCGATTAAACTGCCCCAAAGTACAATACCTACGAGGGTAAAAAATATGGTTATTGCGATGAGCCACCAATGTGGGCCATAATCGTACAGGTGCATATTTTGCCAAATCACAATTCTGATTAGACCAACGGTGCCTAAAATTGCGCCAAGCATGCTGCCAGAAATAAGTTCCCGTTTCATTACTTTCCACCATTCTGCCAGCGTAACCTCGCCCAATGCCATGGCCTGTATGATTAAGGTTGATGCCTGTGAACCGCTGTTGCCGCCGCTGCTCATAATGAGCGGAATAAATAAAGACAGCACAACGGCTTTTTGCAGCTCTATCTCGAAATGTTGCATGGCTGTGGCGGTAAGCATTTCGCCCAAAAAAAGTACCACAAGCCAACTTGCGCGCTTTTTTACAAGCCGCAACAGCGGAATATCTAGGTAAGGCTCGTCCAAAGCTTCTGTACCACCAAATTTCTGCATGTCTTCGGTGTATTCTTCGTTTGCGAGCCACAAAATATCATCTATGGTAACTATGCCGAGCATAATATTTTGTTTATCTACCACTGGCAATGCAACCCGATTGTTCATTCTAAACACATTGATTGCTTCTTCTTGATGATCTACGGCTTTTAGCGCAATAAACCGATTATCAGTAAGCTCGCCAATGGTAGATTCTGGGTCGGCCAATAAAATAGACCTGATTTTCATATCGTCTATCAGCTCTCCGCCTTTATCTAGCACATAAATTACATCGATAGTTTCAGAATTTTTGCCTACGCGCCGAATGTGTGCTAGCGCGCGACTAATGGTCCAATGTGGGCGCACGGTAACATAATCTGGTGTCATCATTCGGCCTACACTGTTTTCTTCGTAACCGAGCAAGGCCAAAGATTCTTTTCGATCTTCTGGCGAGAGCACGGCAATCATTTTTGTTAACACGTCGCCTTCAAACTTGCCAAAAAGCGCCGTTCTATCATCGGGCGGCAAACTTTTTACAATAGAGTTAAGTTTATTAGGAGAAAGTTTTTTAATAATGCGCTCTTGTGTGGGAAAATCTAAGATGCTGAAAACGGCTGCCGACCGCTTTAAAGAAAGCACTTTGATGAATTTGGCGGCCTGTTTTGGAAATTCATCTATAAGTTCCTCTACATCAGAAATGTTTAGTTGATCTAGATACTTTTTTAAAGCTTTTTCGTTACCAACTGGCAACAATGCTTTTACGTCTTCTACCATCGCCTCTTCCATTTCTGCCTCCTTTTTTTACATGCCCATTTTACTTAAACGGTTGCAAAGGTGCGGTTTTATTTTCGCAAAGTCAATTTTAGCACTTTGCTTAGGATTTTGCGAAGGCATCGTTAAAATTGACCACAACAATTCATACCTGTACTAAACAAAATTAGCTTCATTATTTCTATATTTGCAGCCCCACGTTCTTAATGCTCCCGTAGTTCAATGGATAGAATTGTGGTTTCCGGTACCACCGATATGAGTTCGAATCTCGTCGGGAGCACAAAAAAACCGCTTTTAGCTTTTAAAAAAGCTGAAGGCGGTTTTTTTTATGATTTGGAGTTTACCTCATGACATGACTGATAAACTACATTTTTCTTTTGAGGTAATCTGTTTTTTTAAATAGAAAGGTCAGCCTTTTCATGTTTCGATTTTCTCATAAAATTGACGATTATAAAAATCAAGAAGCCAAAAAGCCAAAGGGAGAATAACACGCTAAAAAAAATCGTTCTGATCGAAGAGTCGAAATAGTTAGATTGATAAAAGAAGCTGTCTAACATATTAAATTCGGCAAGCAAAGCATTTCGATCGAACGTATTTCTGATATCGTTCAGCTGTTCATGATTGTTGTCACGAAAGTAGAAAGCATCTCTCGTTAATTCCATTGGATTAATTTTAGATTCGATGCCGTATTTTTTTAATAAAGTATCAAGCTTTTTAAAGGAATTGAGCAAAGAATCCTTATCTAATTTGTAGAGCAACTTGTATCGCCGTATAGCATTCTGCCGTTGTTGTTTCTTGATAGAGATACCGCTGATTGGGCTAATCAGCGTGTTGTTTCTTAAAAACATGCAAATATCAGGATCATACCTAGGGCTAACTTCAGCGCCTTTAAATACAATTTCAGTACTGTCCTTTACTGTCTTTTTTGAAATGATTCTTTTCTGTAATTCGGCATTATCCAATCCTAAAGCATTAAAAACAGAATTAGAGGTTGTTTTTAAATTTTCATAACCAGATGTCAGCATTTTTAAAGTGTCGATGCTGTAATAATGAGATGCTAAAATATAAGATTCCTTATTTGTCAAATCGTAAAAAGTGGTGTCTGTTACTTCGATAACAGGGTATGGTTTTGGATATAAAATATTTGTGATTGCAAATAATTTCTCAGAACTATACAATGAGTAATTGTATAAAAATGGGTTTAGCGTGTTTAGCAGCGTTTTATCAGCGTTAAAACTTTTTTGAGGGAATTTTTCCCTAAGCTTTACATTCAATCCGAAACTATAGCTAATAAAAAATGTCAACGATAAAAAGACAATCAAAAGCAAAATTGCTCCAATTTTTAACAAATTTTTGGGATTGTAACGTTCCTTTGAATGATTCCGAATAAGAAAAACAAGAACAGCCAACAAGAATAATCCAGTTACAAAAAAGTGCGAGATAGATACATCATCCCAAAACTGGAAGCGGTAAAACTCAGTCCTTAAGTTAGCAAACATAAAATACGCGTAGCAAAAATAAGCAAGATGTATTAGCGCAAGTAAGCAGGCGGACTTAATAAAAAACTTTTTTAAATTGTAATTCATATCTTTTCGTGGTAGGTTTTATTGTTAACGGAACGGGAATTAGGGCAAAAACACGATTCCTTACAAAACAATTGTCGCACCGCAATAAATTAAGCAAATAACTAATGGATAAAGATAAACCATTGTCATCCATTTTTGAACGATTTGATGTTATAGTAATGATTCTCATTTCTTTCTCAGATGCACACCAATTATACAATCTAAAATTTTGTCAGGAACATTTAAAGAATCTGTTTCTATTTTACTTGCCCAATATAAGCCTCGTGGTGAGGTAAAGAAAAGTTTTTCAATTGATACCTTGTCTACCGATATTGAATATGGTTTTAATACGTTATTTAAGTCTGTGCCTAATTTAGATTCTTTAAGAAATTGTGCTACAGCCGTATAACTTTTAAGTTTGTCACTTGCGCCGAATTTTTGATGATATTGTTTTGTTACATTAATTGCAAGGTCTCCACTCGAAATAAGTCGTCCAAATGAAATGCCTGTCAATAAGTCGAAGTTAAAATCCTTTGCCGCATTTGGCAAAATTATTCTTAATTCTGCAAGTCTTTTTTTGTAGCTTATTGCAGGTTTTAAATAGGAGGCATTTAGATTAATCTCAACATTGCCACCGTCTTTTGCTTCTGTGAAAATGCAGCTATAGTCAGAAGTATCTCTGTCAATAATTACAAAGTAGCCGATTGCTCTTTTTCTAAATGCCGAACCTGCAAGTTCGTCTGTGATAGTTTTACTGCCTACAATTGTGTCGATAATTACTTTATTTTCTATTAGTTTCTGAGCAAACCTATTTTGTCTATTGTCGTTACATGCGGTTAGCAAAACTATAAATAGTACTAATATTAAATTAATGTTTTTAATGTTCATTGTGTCGTTTTATAATTAAACGTAATCGAGGCCTCTAAAGAAAATTTCACCTTAATGTTCTCACTGAACTGGTAAAAGTCTCCCTGACTAGGATTTCTTGCTCAATAGAGAATTTTCAGCCCGAAACTACATCCCCATAGCGAACAAAAAGTTGATGGCTTGCACTTCGGCCCCAGCTAACGCCAATGCGATGTTGCCTACCGCATATTTTTACAGCGTCTTTTTATTTGCTTTTCCTATTTGTAATTAAACTCAATGCAAAGGCTCCTGCCGAAGCAGAAAAAACAGAATAGTCAAGTGGTGCTTTTATGTTTAAAGAAAATGCCATCGATAAGCCAAATAACAAAAGTAAAAAACCTGTTGCCTTTGCAAATAAGGATGTTTTATACGTTGTAAGCAAAGCGAGTCCCAATCCTATTTCTAAAAATGTTGCAACACCTCCCAAAAAAGGAATTACGGAAGCAGGAACAAATGGATTTATCTTTTGTGTATAGGCTAAAAAGTTTTCCCAATTACCCCATGCCGAAAGTTCTTTACTCCAAAATCCAAATCTGTCTGCAACGGCTGATAAAAGACCTGCACTAAGCGAAATGCGTAATAACCATTGTATAATTTTTGCTTCCGATATTTTCATATTGTTTTATTAAAGTGAAAAGCACTTATTGTAAAGTCTTCTTCAAAATATAATTTGTGTGCCGTTGTTCTGGCACTCCCGCTGTCTAATTGTATCGAAATACAGTTTTCTTTTTTGGCAAGTTCATATAAATGTTTTAATAAAGAAGAGGCATATCCTTTTCCTCTACAAGATTCCAAAGTAGATAAGTCGTCGATGTAAAGCATTTTTCCACAGTAAAGCATCGTGAAAATTCTATAACCTGCAATGGCAACTGTTTTTTCTTTTTCACAGATATACAGAAGGTTATAGCCTTCATTTTGCATATTTTTTATAGTATCTACAAAACTTTTTTCTGTTAACATAGGTCGTAAAAGATACATTGCTTCCCAAGAAGAAGAAATCTCAATATCTGTTACCGCATTTTTAATTTCTATCATGTGTGATGTTGTTAGCTGTCAAACTGCATGCAGGTAACGCTTGCGAAGCGGAAGCACGATGTATAAAATGAGCGAAGCGAACTTTGTACATTGTGTTGCTAGTTTGTGCAGAAATGGCATTGCTCGCAGAACCGTTTTCGTACCCTACTAAATTAAGTAAATAAAGATGAACTAACGTGAACCACCGTCAGCCATTTTTGCCCAAATTTGCTGTTATGCGCTGGTGTTTTACTTTTAGTTGAGTTCTCCATTTTTCCAATACTCTTCTGCAATGTCAAATTTTAATATTACGTCTTTACTGATTTTCCTGTAAATGTCGCCAAAACCAAACAGATGTTTTCTGTCGTAACGAAACCAGTCGTCTGTTAAACTGCCATCTGTATTTGATTTAATTCGCTTACGCTTATATACGTCGTGAGCAGTCAACTTATTTGGTTTAATTTCAAGTCCCCAAGGAGTTGTAAAGCCGTCAGGTTTACAATTTGCAATTTCAATTACAAAACCGCCACCGCTTCTGTCAAATTGAAAAGTTAATAGATTAATTCGTTCAGCTGTCTGTCTTCTAAAGTGTGGAAATGAACCTTTGAAGTTAAATTTCCGTAATTTAGGAACAACAATTTCGCTTAAGCTTTTTATCATTTCGTCTCTTCCTAAACTACTCATATTAAATTTTTATTTTTTGAGTTTACGCTGTCTGTACACTTGCAGGTAACGTTTTGAAAATTTGTGCAGAAATGGCATTGCTTGCAGAACCATTCGTACCGCACTAAATTAAGTAAATAACTGATAAATTAACGTAAACCACCGTCAGCCATTTTTGCAAAAATTTGCTGTTATGGGTTGCCTTTTTTCTCCTCTTATATGTCACACAATGTTGGTACAGGGTATTTCTTCATTTGAAATATTTTAATGTGATGTTCCAAGTCACCAAAAATTGTTTCGAACCTTTCAAAATTCTCTTCATACCCAAAGGAACCTGTTTCCTTAAGTCCTTCAATTATTTTCAAAGTTCCCACTTTTTCAAATTTATCTTTGAAATTGATAAAATCCTTATGGTCAACTGCAAGTTTGGTAAGACCAAAAAAGAAGTTGCAATTTCCTCCATTTAGCCTCCAAATCCTTTCTATCCCCGGTTGACGCTCTTTCGTTGTTTGCCGCTCATAACCGCTTCCTACTTCTCTGCCTAAAATTTCTTTGTCCATCAAATCCTCAACAGTCGGTTTTTTATTCGCATTATAAGTTGTCGGCACTAAGATGTAATTGCATTGCCCCCTATATTGGTCTATCGATGCACAAATAACAACTCTATAATTTCCGTCTTTAAGTTGAAATGTCAATAAGTCGTCTGTCTGAAAATAGAGATTGGTAATTTTCCTAAACTTTTTTCTTGCTCTCACCTTTGTGTTCGGATGACTGATTTTATTCCAAAATTTGTCAAGCTCTTTTTGTCTCGACTTACCATAGTTCTCATCATTTTCTGTCCACTCTTTTACACAAGCACCTTTATCAATAATCGTTTTTATGTGGCCTAATTTTTCCTCTGTAAGTTGACCCATTTCCCAAAAAGCCAAAGCGCAAGCAGTTACATAAAGTTCATTGTCGAAGTTGTCAAAGTAGTCATATTGAATAAGTGGGAACTCTTTGTTTATAGTTTCAAAATCTGCACCACTATCATACAAGTCCATCATACCCCAATATGTGTCGTGGGCGGTGTCACTATCAATTATTTTAACTCCGTCTGTTGCCATTATTTTATGTCCTTAAGGTTACCCATAACGTTTTGAAAATTTGTGCAGAAATGGCATTGCTTGCAGAACCATTGTCGCACCGCACCAAGTTAAGTAAATAACCGATGAATTTACGTAAACCACCGTCAGCCATTTTTCTACAAATTTGCTGTTACCTGTAGTTTTTTTTGAATAGTTGATATTGTCCTTCAATACTTCTTTTGTTCCACTTATTTGAGGTCGGAAAAGATATTTTGATAACACACCAAGCAGTATTATGTATATGGAAAATCATAGTTAATTGATTATTTCGTCTCCAATCTCGAACCACAATGTAAGAAAAAACATCTTCTTGAATATGTGTCCACTTTTTTGGTAAAAACTTTTCAGTGTGAGTTAGTAAAATAATTTCTTCTGGGCGAGTTTCTTCTGCGTTAAAAGGATAAAAACCAACACATTTGAAAGAATTTAAAGATGGAATTTTATCATATTTGTGATAATACAATCCAAATGCGTTTTTTTCGATAACTTTTTTTAGTCGTTCTGTTTCCGGTCTTAAATACGTTCTTCCATCGTCATCTTGTTTAATTGATTTTAATAATCTTTCAAATAATTTCGACGAACGAGTTCTTGATTTATATATGCTTCCGCCTGGTTCAGTTCTAGCTCTTAAGTTCGGACTTTCAGATAAAGTAGTCAAAACATTTAAGAAATACTCTTCGTCAAAAGAGAATGAGTGATTACATTTAGCACAGGCGTCTATTGTTAGAAGATTTTTTGGATAAGGTTTTTCCAACAAATTTTTAGACGGAATATGGTCTTTCGTTGTTGCTGGCTCGCCACAAAAATAACAATCTATTTTCTGTTTCAATGGGTCGTTTGTAAAATTACAGGTAACGTTTTGAAAATTTGTGCATAAATGGCATTACTTGCAGAACCGATGTCGCACCGCACAAACCAAAGTTAATAACGAAAAATCTGAGTTGAAC
>NZ_JBEPPD010000030.1:0-28985 GCF_040547165.1 Pedobacter sp. UYP30
AGCTACTTTTGCCCATCGTGTTTTTAGTTTGCAAGACAAAATTACGATTATTTAGGCGGTCATCAATTTGGCCGCCTTTTTATCGGACACTAGTGATATTAATTTAATTTTTTCGCAATTTTTATAATCGCTACAAATATCTATTTTTGATTAAAACACTATCTTAAATCCTCTATTTAATGCCCAGCAATGTTAAACCCTTAATCGATACACAATTGTTGGAAATATTGGCCTTGTCAAAAGATGCTACAGCCATTTTCGCCAACGAGCAACTAGAAATAGCTTTTGTAAACGATGCTATGCTCGCTTTTTGGGACAAATCAAGAGAGATTGTCGGCTCTAATTTAGTTGATGTAATGCCAGAACTGATTGAGCAGGGGTTTATTGGCATACTAACCGACGTATGGCAAAGCGGCATTACTTATAGAGCAGAAGATAAAGCTGCAGAACTCTATGTTAAAGGAAAACTTCAGACACGTTATTTCGATTTCGTCTACAGAGCATTGAAAAACGAAGAGGGCAAAACTTATGCTATTTTACACACGGCAACAGAAGTAACCGATCGAGTGGCAGCCTTAGAACTTGTCAAAGATAAAGACAAAACAGAAAAAAAACTTCTTAAACAATTGTTTGCTGCCAATGAAGAACATCGAGCAACTAGTGAGGAAGTAAATTTCGCGAATGAATATGCAAAATCTACCAATAACCGACTGATCTTAGCAAACGAGGAACTTGTTGCATCGCGAAAGCAAGCTACAAATGCAGAACAGTTTTTATCTCAAGCTATTGAAGCTGCAAATATTGGAACTTGGAACTTAAATGCCCAAACTAGAAAGCTTGTAACTTCTCTTCGTTTGAAAGAGCTTTTTGGCTTTTCAGCGACAGATAACCCTTCGTTAAACGACTGTATTGCTCAAATTTCGCCGGAATATCAACCTTTTTTAACAGAACAAATTGATAAGGCACTAACCCAAGGTGGAGATTACGATCTTTCTTATTCAGTGGTAGGATTGCACGACCAAAAAATCCGTTGGGTAAGAGCGGTAGGGCATTTAAGTGCAGATAGCCATGGCGAAATAGAAACCTTTGCCGGGGTGGTTATAGACATAACTGACCAAAAACAAGATGAACAACTTAAAAACGATTTCATTTCGATGGTTAGCCATGAGCTAAAAACACCTTTAACCTCGCTAATGGCCTATATCCAAATGCTACAAATTGTTTTAAAAACAGCTACTGACGGAAGGGTCTTGGACATGTTGAAAAGATCGAGAAGTCAGGTAACAAGAATGAATAAAATAATTACCGGATTTTTAGATGTTTCTCGCTTTGATGGTGGCAAACTCTATATTGAGGCTTCGAATTTCTCCCTAAAACAACTTATAATTGAGATAATAGATGATGTGGCGCTTACCTCATCCACTCATAAAATTATCTTTGAAGCAGCCGAAGATGTGATCGTTACCGCAGATCGAGATAAGATAGGTCAAGTAGTCCAAAATTTGCTGAGTAACGCACTAAAATATTCCCCCCACGGAAAAAACATCGAAATATCCTATCTTGTACAAGGCAACATGGTTACGCTTAGCTTGCGCGATTACGGTATGGGCGTTAAGGCAGAAGATTTAGACAAACTTTTTAACCGATTTTATAGAATTCGGAATAATCAGACCGAAACAATTGCGGGATTTGGAATAGGGCTTTATCTCTGCTCAGAAATTATCAAACGCCATAAAGGAGAAATTTGGATAGAAAGTGATGGACAGATCGGATCTGTATTTCGTTTTTCAATACCAATTGACAAACCTTAGGAAATAGCCCAAATGGATTACTATCGCTTAAAATCAATTGTTTGGTTGAATAGACTGATCGTCCTTATTTGAGAAAACATTCTGATAATACTGCTCTATCGCAAATCCAATATCTTCAATTTCGAATGGTAGTAGTGTTCCAAATCTTTGTGTCCAACACTGCTGGTCATCTAATCCAATGTTAGAAATCTTTTGATTTTCAAAAAACACGTCAAAAACAATCTTTAAATCCTTTTCAAGGCTGGTTATCAGATACTCAATCTCTGCACCAGAGTTGATTTTAAGTCTGATGTTAAAAGAACTTAAAACAGATTCCATAGTAAGACGTACTATATTTGGTTAGCAAAAATTTGGCATTTAGGTATAGCAAATTTCAAGCCAATTACAGGTGGTTTTTTTCGTTATAAGCTCGTTTATAGCTGCTTATTCCCTTAGCGTTCTAAATGGAACAAGATTTTTAAGCATCGCCGTTCAGAAAAAACACAAAACCAGTTCTACTAATATTGCTGCTTAAATTTATACCGCACCCTAAAAAAATTTAGGCCTATGTGAAAAAAATGTAACTTGCTTCAGCCATTCAATAACCAGAATATTTTTAATAATGCGACACATACCTTTAAAAAGACCAACAAAATAGCCGACATTGAGAAATAGCAGGATTTATAGATTAAGACGAGAAATATGTTTTTAAGAATAGACTGGAATAATATTTTAATGGGAGATGACAACTGGCGATTTATTTTTGAAATCACTTTTAGGACCATCCTCATGTATTTTATTATTCTTATTGGGCTTAAACTATTAGGCAAGCGAGGCGTTAAGCAACTTTCGGTTTTTGAACTTGTGGTAATTATTAGCCTGGGTTCTGCGGCAGGCGACCCAATGTTTTATAAAGAGGTCGGTATGATTGAGCCAATCGTTGTATTCGCCGTTATTGTTGCGGCCTATAGGCTCACAACGTTTGTAATGGCAAAAAGTCGAAAGTTTGATAAGCTGGTAGAAGGCGACGCAGCCTACCTGATAATCGATGGTGAATTCTCAATTTCTGATTTTAAAAAAGAGAACCTTGCGAAAGATGAATTTTTTTCAGAACTACGCCTACAAAGCATTTCACACCTTGGACAAGTTGAAACTGCAATTTTGGAAACTTCTGGCAATTTGAGCATCTATTTATATGAAGACGAAAAGGTAAGATACGGCTTACCAATTCTTCCAAAACTATTCGACCAAGCTAGCAAGGAGATATCTACAGCAGGCATTTATGCTTGTATGTTTTGCGGGAATGTGGAAGAACTAGAACTTTCTAAAAGCCGTAAATGTGAAAGATGTGGTAATCACGAATGGGTTGCAGCGATTAATTCGCGCAGAGTAAATTGATACAGTTTACAATCATTGATTGTCAACAATTCTATAGGTTTAAAAGCAGTTCGATTCAAAAGCGTTACCATCACTGAATAAACAGTTCTGAATCGGAAGATATTTTCGTTAACATATTTATCGGAATAAAAATATTTCAATTAGCTTCTCTTTTTCCAATCATTATGCTTATTCTCTCCCAAACTGAAATCTAAAACGTTATGAAAGAAACAAATGAAGGCCTTCAAAAGTCATTTGGATTAAGAATGGCCATTATTATGGTAATGAGCGCAATTATCGGCACAGGAGTATTCAAAAAAGTTGCTCCTATGTCAGAAGGATTGTTATCGCCAAGCCTAGTAATGTTAGTATGGGCATTAGCTGGGGTTGTAATTTTGTTTGGGGTATTAAGCATAGGCGAGTTGGGTGCAATGTTTCCTGCATCGGGAGGAGCTTTCTATTGGCTTGAAAAAACTTATGGAAAGGTAGTTGCATTTTTATATGGTTGGTCTTGTTTTACGGTTATCCAAACTGCTGCCATTGCATCTGTAGCCTATGTTTTTGCCGGTGCATTGGGTACATTTTTTACTTTGCCGCACCTATCACCACATTTAGAATCCATTACCATTTTCGGCATAATACAGCCTTTAGATAATATTGGGGCAAAAATAATTACGAGTTTAATGATTATTCTGCTCACTTTCATTAATATAAAAGGCACCAAAAAAGGAGGTAACCTAAGCCAGATTTTTACTTATACCATTGTTTTAAGTATTCTTTTAATTGTAGCATTTTCGTTAAGCAGCTCTGTAGGCAGTATAGAGAATCTATCAACTAATTCTACTTCTTATCCTCCAAGTGGTTTTGCAACCAGTTTTGGCTTTTTAGGAATTATGGTTATTGCCATGAGAAATGCTTTTTGGGGATATGAAGGTTTTATTGCCTTAGGCTTTATTGGCGAGGAACTAAGAGAACCAAGAAAAAATATGCCAAGGGCGATGTTGGGCGGCATATTAATGATTACCCTAATTTATCTGTTGGCCAATTTTGCCTACTTATATGTAATGCCTATAGATGAATTGATCGCCAGTTTACAAGCCGATAAAAATTTAATTGCAGCGGTGGTGGTGGTCAATAAAGTATTCGGTACCGGAGGGGCTTACGTAGTAAGTGCTATGATTCTGGTTTCTACCTTTGGCTGTACCAATGCCACTATATTGCTCTCCTCTAGGATTTATTATGCCATGGGAAAAGACAATATGTTTTTTAAAGATGCAGGTAAGACACACCCTAAACATCATACTCCTCACAAATCGTTAATTTACCAATGTATATGGGCTTGCGTGTTGGTTTTTACAGGCTCGTTTGATTTATTGACAGATTTGGTCGTTATTGCTGGATTCCTATTTTATGGATTGGTTGTATTTGGTGTGATTATTTTAAGAGTTAGAAAAAAAGACATTTTTAGACCCTACAAAACTTGGGGATACCCTATTGTGCCTTTGGTGTTTGTGGCTGTTTGTATTGTATTAATGGTTGTGTCTTTTATACAATCTCCAGTTAAAGCAGCCATGGGAATGCTATTAATTTTTACAGGCCTACCATTCTATTATTATTGGAAAGCCAAAAACAAGCGATTAAAGGCGCAAGAATTATTGGATATAAAAACCGTTGATTAAGTTAATATTTTGGTTGAAATATTTGGCAACAAAAACTTTTGTAATCAATAACTCCTAAAACCATCGTGCACTTTGAGTACATGATGGTTTAATTTTTAGGCGCAAAAAACTCATGACTAGAAAATTTTTTATCCTTTTCGGTTTGGTTTTGGAAACCGCTTTCGCCACCTGAGAAAAAATTTAGAAGTTTTTTCTCAGACACCAAGTGGTCATGCAACGCATGTTTTGCACATTTGTTGTTTTAATAGGCTCGTACAATATTCCATTTAATTTTGTCGTGTAGTCCAAAAGCATCTCCTCGTTACATAGAAATCGTTCAGATTCATCGGGCAGCAAATAACGTCCCAAACCTAAAGGTTTAACCTTGTCTTCTATGCCGATATTAGTAGCGAGGCGTGCGAAAAAAAAACCTCCAGGTTTAATTACCCGCCACATAGAAAACAACATCGCATCAAAATGTTCCGCATTCCGGGCAAAATGTAAAACCGCACTGCTAATTACGAGGTCAAATTGTGAATCTTGAAAAGGCAACTGCTCTGCATACGCCACCTTAAAGTTAGCAATAGGATTTCTTGGGAGCAAAGATTTGGAGAGCTCCCGAACAAATGCAATACATTCCGCATCTGGATCAATGCCGTAAACCTCGCAACCTTGATTTAAAAAATAAACCAAATTTCTCCCACCTCCGCAGCCAACATCCAAAATATGCTTGCAATCGGCATAGGTTCCTTTCAAGAGCTGATCAAAAAGGTAAATGTCTATATTCCCAAACTGTGTTGCTAAATCGGCTTTCATTTCTATTTTTTAATTACGCGATCAATCTCGATGGATTTTTTCCGCAGGGTTCGAGATGTATCGTTTTACAAAGCTAAGATTAGTTGTGCTGATAAGTTGGCAGGTGCACAATTTTTAACAATAAGGCGGCATCGTTTCAGTATGGAGCTTCAGTTTGACGCCGAAAAAAAATCAAAAAAAATATCGGATTCGAACTTATTCTATAAACATTTGTTTTATAGTGCGTTACATAGCTTAGTAAGTCATGGCGTAAACATAGTGTAAACAAAAAACCGAAATTTAAGCAAATAAAAATGTGGTGTTTAGGCGAAAAAGAAAACTTAGTGTTCCATTTACATTTCGAATCCATCCACCATATCTTTTTATCTGTAATTTTTGCCCAATTCTATTGACAACCATCGTTGACATTGTTTGTTTGTTGCATTGATTATTTTTATATCTCTAAAAATTTGCCTAAATTTAAATTTTAAAATTAATTTCTTGCCTAAAAATCATTATTATCACTATTTAATATCAAATTTTTGCATATCATCTACAATGGACACTTCCCTTCCCTTAGAATTACAGGAAATTATATTTTCTTCTAGCGACACTACTTTAAGTAGAAAGATTAACAGAATGGAAACCAAAGGAATTTTGCGGAAACTGGCACCAAAAATTTACACGCCAAATATGATTGAAGAGCCTCGAGAGATTATCCAACGGAATATCTTTTCTATTATTGGGCATCTATATCCGGGCGCTGTACTGAGCCATCGTTCTGCATTTGAGTTTAAACCTACAGCTACAGAAAACCTTTTCCTCACCTATACATACAATAGAAAAGTAGCCTTGCCAGGGGTGATTTTAAATATTAGCAAGGGCACTTTAAAAATTGACGGGGATAATCTCTTTACCAATGAGCTTTATGTTTCGCAAAAAGAACGTGCAATGCTAGAAAACTTCCAACAGACTAGAAAACTAGGCTCAGATTCTAAAACGCTTACCATTGCCCAGCTTGAAGAAAAGTTAGAACAGATTATATTGGTTAAAGGAGAAGAAGGCCTCAACAGGTTCAGAGACCGGTCGAAAGAAATTGCAGGCAAACTGGGCATGAAATTGGAATTTGAAAGAATGAACAAGCTAATTAGTGCGATGCTGAACACAAAGCCTTCAAAATTATTATCTTCACCAATTGCCAAAGCTAGAGCCTTTGGCACACCTTACGATGCGGCAAGGATAACCCTATTTGAAAAACTTTTTCTTGCACTTCAACAACCTTTTCCAGTAATAGACGAACCTTACCAAAACCCATTGGCCTATCGCAGTTTTTCATTTTTTGAAGCCTACTTTTCCAATTATATTGAAGGAACTCGATTTAAAATTAGCGACGCAAAACAAATCATCGAAACTGGGCAACCAATTGCTGCAAGAGATGAGGATTCTCACGACATATTAGGCACTTACCAGTTAGTTAGCAACAGGGCAGAAATGGCAAAAACCCCAAGCTCGCCAGCAGAACTACTCGAGATCTTAAGTTATAGACATAAGGTGCTAATGAAAGCAAGACTGTTGGCTAACCCCGGAGAATTTAAAATGCAGAATAACATTGCAGGCGATACTACATTTGTTGACCATACATTGGTGAGAGGCACGCTAACAAAGGGGTTTGATTTTTACAGAACATTAGAAGAGCCATTTGCCAAAGCAGCCTATATAATGTTCCTAATCAGCGAAGTGCACCCTTTCAATGATGGAAACGGTAGAATTGCAAGAATAATGATGAATGCAGAACTTAGCAAGGCGAGGCAATCCAAAATTATCATCCCTACAGTCTTCCGGATCGACTATATTGGTGCTTTACGACAACTGACTAGGCGTACCGATCCCCATATATATATCCGTATGCTTCAGCGCGCACATATATTTAGTGGCATCATCAAAGGAGAACAAATCGATGAATTACAACTGATTTTGGAAAAAAGCAATGCTTTTAAAGAGGGTGATGGGGATATCCTAAAAATTATAAATTAAAAAACTCCAAAGGGAGTTTATCATAACAAAAAAAATTGCAATTACCTAATTATCATATAATTACACAGTGGAGAATATGGGACTCAAATTTAATTTACAACTACCTGTTTTATATCGTGTTATAGAGTTTAGTAAATCATAATCATAGTGTAAACAAAAAGCCATAATTTAAGCCTCAGTTAGACACCTAAAATAGCTTTAAAATAAAATATAATAACCGAAAGTGGTCAATTTCAAAATATCGATTTTATCCAATTTCCATTTAGAATTCAAGAATATGATCTTGAGTTCTTACCCATGCAAATCGAATGTTCACAAAACAGAAAGCGGAAAAATATCAGGGGGCATCTTGCATTACAAGGAGGATAAAGTAGAGTTTCGAGAAGCTTTACTTGGTATTTTACCTATTCCGACAAACTAGACAGCCCTAAATCACAACAGATTGCCATTGATTAAATGGGGCGTATCGGATTTGGAGACCAACCATTTTTTGAGTATTCGGGGGATTTCTCCCTCATCAGTATATTATATTGCTTCGAAAACTGGCTTGAATTTAGGTATAGATCTAGTCGGAAGAATAATGGCGTGTACATCTTAAATTAGTGCGAGCTTTTTAATTAGGTAGGATTTTTCACTAATCTACCTGTTCAGCTTAAATTTTCGAAATCTGTACCTTTATTAACAATAGCTAATTGCCAATTGTATTCCCGATTTTCCAATCAGGATTAATTGAACTTCCGTTAGATACAAAGCCCTACTAATCGTATGATTGCAGGGCTTTGTATATTTATTTGTCATTGTTCGCAAATTTTACCTAGATAGTAGTAAGCTCTGAAGGATATTCTGCGACGAATTTCCAATCATAATCTTGTATTGACCTGCTTCAATCGCCCACTTCTTTCCTGCCTCATCATAATACTGAAATGCTGAATCATCCAAAGCAAAAGTTATCATTTTAGTTTCACCCGGTTTAAGAAAGACTTTTGTGAAAGATTTCAGTTCTTTCTCGGCACGGGTAATCTTTGTATCCATTTTGTGAACATATAGCTGTAAAACTTCTGCTCCAGCCAGTTTACCAGAGTTCTTAATATTCACGCTCACGTACTTTTTGTTACCAGCAGAATTTACTTTGGCGTTTTTTACTTCAAATTTTGTGTAAGACAAGCCAAAGCCAAACGGAAATTGTGGTTCAACCTTGTAAGTATCGTAATAACGATAGCCTACAAAAATACCTTCTTTATACTCTACATTACCATTTATACCCGGATACTCTCCAAACTTTTCTGCAGGAACATCAGCTAGCTTTTTTGGAAATGTATAAGGAAGTTTTCCGGATGGATTTACCTCACCAAAAATAATTTTTGCTAGTGCATTACCACCTTCCATCCCTGGATACCAAGCTTGAATAATGCCTTTCGCATCATTTTCCCATGCTGAAATATCCATAGGGCCACCGCCCATTAAAACTATAATTGTGTTTGGATTAGCTTTTAATACTGCTTTTATCAGTTCATTTTGGCCGAAAGGCATATCCATATTCGGTTTATCAACGGCTTCAGCATCGTATGCATTGTCATCCCATTTGTTGTAATCATAACCGTGAGTCCATCCGCATACTAATATTGCCACGTCAGCTTTAGAAGCATTTTTAACAGCTTCTTCGATCAATGCCTGATCCGGCCCTTGTCCCCTAGCAATTTTGTAGCCTTGAGCAAAGCTGATGTTTGCATTACTACCAATTAAGGTTTTAATACCTTGTAGCGGAGTAATTTCATATTTTGCTTTCACTTGTGAACTACCGCCGCCCATTGCATTTTCACGTACGGCATTTTCACCGATAACGGCTATCGTTTTCACCCTCTCTTTACCAATCGGCAATATGTTATTGCTATTTTTCAATAGTACAATTCCTTCTTCAGCTACTCGAAGCGCTACTTGTTGATGTGCTTTTCCATTATATATCCCAGGCGTGCGTTTGCCACTGATCATATTTGTTTTATACATCAGTCTCAAAATCCTGCGAACTTTATCGTCAATTAGGGACTCTTTTACCGTCCCATCTTTCACCATTGCTATTGCAGAATCTGCAAGAAAAAACTGGTCGTAATAGCTCTTTTTGGTTACATTATTAGTTGTTGCGGTAGTTTGTGATACAGTGTTATACATGAGGCGGAGATCGGTGCCCATTTCTAGGTCTGTACCATTTTCAATTGCTTGGATTGTACTGTGTACCGACCCCCAATCGCTAATTACGACTCCCTTAAACCCCCATTCGCCCTTCAGGATATCATTCATTAGATAAGCATTGTGGGTAGCAAAAGAACCTCGAAATTTGTTATAAGAACCCATTATTGAGTTAACTTGCCCTTTTTGAACCGCAGCTTTAAAACCTGGCAGGTAGAGTTCTCTTAAAGCTCTTTCACTCATTTCTACATTGATTACATCTCTGTTTATCTCCTGGTTATTGGCTGCAAAATGTTTTACGCATGCTGAGATTCCTTGATCCTGCACGCCTTTAATGTAACCAACTGCCATTTTTGAAATGAGGTATGGATCTTCACTGAAATATTCAAAGTTCCGACCATTTAGCGGTGTGCGGATGATATTTATACCTGGACCGAGGATGATATCTTTACCACGATACTTTGCTTCACTTCCGAGTACAGAACCATAGGCATATCCCAGTTTAGGATTCCAAGTGGCCGCCAATGTATTTCCGGTTGGCAGATAAGTTCCAGAATCATCAGCATCTTGAAGAACTGTCCATCCACGTCCATATTCTACACGAACGCCATGCGGACCATCAGACATTACCAATTCTGGAATGCCAAGGCGCTTCACTCCTCCAGATGTAAATGAAGAATTTGCATGGATCATTCCGATTTTTTCCTGAAGGGTCATTTTCTTAATCAGGTTGTTTATTTTAGTTTCAGTAGTACTTTGTGCATGCACCGATAGCTGTTGCATAAAAAGCAGAGCAGTTACAACAACTTTGAAAGTTGGATATCTTTTAAACATAAATTATCTAGATAAAAGTTGGAGGATTTAATTGATACACCATCATTTTATACAATGATTACAATGATGGTGTATCATTTTTTTTAGATGAAGCCAATATCATCAATATAGATTGTCTCTGGACTAGTTATACCACTTAACTCTTGGATACGCAACTGTTCGAGAGTTATTGGGCGAGTGCCAAAACTACTTAGGGGAATGGTATAGTCTGTCCATTCTCCCGCTTTGAGCGTCACAACTACACCTTCATCATCACGGAGGGCTTGCTTGCCATCTTTGTCCAGTCCCATTACCATAATACGTACATTGTGACTCCCAGAACCTGCACCACCATAAATAGAGATCTTAATTGACGACATATCTGCTATGCTGATGCTACCGCCACCGTTACCAATCTGAAAGCCCGCGTATCCGCCTAAGTAAGTTACTGCAATTGAATGAGTTCCTCGTCTTACCGGAGTGCTGTTGCTGAAATTTGGAGTATCTCCGCCATTCCAACCGCCAACCCACCAACCATTGGCTAAAGCATCATCATAAACAAGATACTTGAAGCCGAAAGGTGTTGGAGACTGTACAGTGCCTCCTGGTGTAGTAACAAAAATAAATGCCTGTACAACTCCTGCCGGTACACGAACCTGCAATTGGGTATTAGTTGGTATCCCTGTAATAGTAGCGTCTGCATTACCAAAGCGAACACCACTTACTCCAGAAAAATTTGTGCCGGTTATCGTGACCACATCACCTGAATTTCCCGCAAGCGGTGTAAAAGAGGTAATTGTTGCAGTGGGCTGCTGTATCGCAAAATGATAATCAACATGTCCGCCTTTGGTAATCACGGTAATGTTATCAGTTTGTCCTGCACCCCAAGGTGTATTGATAGGAATTGTAATAATAATACCATTACTGGTAACCAAAGCGGGATTAAAGTAAGCAGCAACACCATTGAACAATACTGCTGATGTGGTTTCCAAATTAGATCCAATAATAGCATATAAGCCATTTAGTCGGCCTGAAGTTACCGTAGAATCAAACGCCACTTGTTTAACCTGATCTGCTATCGTACTCGAATCTAAAGTAACGCGCGTGGTTACATTTTTAATGGTAACGTCTTTACTAACAGTTCTCACGCGAGAAATAACTGGCGCAGCAGAACTTTCATTGTCCTTTTTGCAGGAAGAAATTACAGCCGCTACGCAAACAAGACACACAAAAATTGCTTTATGTTGATGAAGGATATACTTTTTCATTTTAAGTTTTTTAATTATTTAAAAATATAAGGAACTGGAGGATTATTGAGCTTTGGGTTTTGCGCAACTTCTGTAGCAGGGTACGGAAAGATAAAATTTGCATTTGTGGGCACAAATTTTTGAGAGTAGACAACCCGCGGTAGCTCTGCACTATAAATTCCTCGTTCCTGGTTACTAATCATTGCAATAGCTTTTGGGTGATTGTTGTTGATAATTCCATCCCATCCGTCCATACGATAGAGGTCAAACCAATAATCGCCTTCCATTGCGAATTCTACTCTACGCTCATGCAGTATATTCGCTTCCGTAATGGCAGGTAGCGCATTAAGTCCCGCCCGTAATCTCACTCTATTAAATGGCGTTAACGCTGCTGGATCTGAAGTGGTCGGCGCACCTGCCAAAACCGCTTCGGCTTTAATAAGGAGCACGTCGGAATATCGCATTAAATAGGTGTTATTGCCTGCTGAGAATGCAGCTCCTAAGCCTCCATTATCAGTTGGTGTTCCTACTACATATTTTTTAATAGCTGCACGCGTATCTTGAGCGTTGACATCTGTTGGAACTGTGTAGCCACCGTTCGCCTGATTAAGTTCAGGATACTTTGCGCCGGCCAGCATAACTGTTCCAAATACACGTTGATCACCTGGTTCGTAAGCTTGTTGTAAATCAATAGATGGGCCTATTACAGCATATCCATCGCCAGTACCGGTAATCGTAGAACTATATGCAAAGGACGCTTGAAGGGAATTTCCGTGACCGTAAGATCCACCACCTAACCATTGAATGGCAATGACTGACTCCTCGTTATTATTATTTGAAGTTTTAAATAAGTCATTGTACGTTTTCCCGGCAACATCTGCACCGTAAAGTTTAAATTCACCGCTGTTAATTACTTTGTCTGCAGAAATACGTGCATTTGCGTAATCTCCCATGTAAAGGTAAACCTTGGCAAGTAAAGCTGTAGCTGAACCACTAGATACATGCCCTTGCGACTGTGAAGCACCGCTTCTAATCTTAGTCATACAATTACTTTCCGCGAACTTTAGATCGTTTATAATGAACTTGTAAACATCACTTACCGGATTTGTATTTATTTGGTAATTATCAACATAGTCTAAACTATTTTCTACAATAGGAACATTACCCCAAACTCTTACCAGATAGAAGTAGGCAAGCGCTCTCATTAATCGTGCTTCACCGAGTGCATTGTTTACTTCAGCAACTGGCACTGAAGCTGGGACATTCTTTCGCAAATTATTAATCAGTGCGTTGGATTGCGCAACTACAGTAAATAATGACTTCCAGCCGTCGCTTAAAACGGTATTATCGCCAGTAACGGCAAATTTTCCAAAGTTAACTACATCACTAGAATAAGTACGTGCATTACCAGCGTATAATTCAGTAATTGCCCAGCTTGCCTGATTGTTCCAGCTAAACCAAGGAGAATTGTAAAGGCCATTTGTACTCGCACGAACCTGCTCGGTATTTTGATAAAAATTACCAAGGGTTAAAGCACTTTCGGGCGGGCGATTGAAAAAGTCTTTTTTACACCCCGAAGCTCCTAGGCAGATTGCAAAGCCTATGCTTAATATGTATTTGATATATTTGTTCATTTGTTATTTCCGTTAAATTTAAAACTCAGCATTAATTCCCACGGTAAAAGTTCGTGGTATCGGATATCTACCCAGATCAATATTTGTTAGAAATACATTCTGATTAGTTGATCCGATTTCTGGGTCGTATCCTTTGTAAGGAGTGAAAGTGTAGAGGTTCTGCACGCTTGCATAAACTCTTAAACGGCTCATTTTTACACGACTGATAACGTTTAAGGGAAGATTATAACCTAAACTTACATTTTGGATACGCAGGTAAGATCCGCTTTCCAAGTAACGGTCTGAAATCGCCAAATTTGGATTATCCGTACCTCCTTTAGGTGCAGGGATGTTTGAATCAGGATTTGTAGGTGTCCAGAAATCGGCCTCTGAAGCTAATTGGTTTTGGTACAGACTTGATTTTCCTCCAATGGTACGGTTAAGTACATTTAATATTTTTGCACCGTAAGAACCATTAATGAAAATCGACAAATCAAATGATTTGTAAGAGAAATTATTGGTTATTCCGTAAGTAAATTTTGGATTAGGATTACCCAGAAAAGTCTGATCTTTCTCGTCAATTTTGCCATCTTTATTAAGATCTACGTATTGAACATCTCCTAACCAAGTACCTGCTTGTGTTGGTGCAATTGGGCGACCAAATTGTATCGGTGCACTTCTTAATTGTTCGTCTGTTTTAAAAATTCCTGCAACCTGGTAGCCATAAAATTCACCAATTGCGCTGCCTACAACTGTGCGTGTAACTGGTAAATGTAAAAAGCCGTTAACTACCTCTCCTATTAGCGGTCCGCTATTATTGGCAAGTGATACAACTTTGTTTTTATAACTAGAGAAAATAACGGTCGAATTCCAGTTAAATGAATTACTGCGAATATTTTGTGATGTAATACTAAAATCAATTCCCCTATTTTGCAAGTCGCCACCGTTAATGGTAGGAGGGTTAATCCCGCCAAGGTAATTTTCACCGCCCACCAAGTAAGCTGGCAATGGTTGTTGAAAAAGGAAGTTTTTTGAAGTTTTATCGTACCAATCAAAGTTAAGCTCGATACGTTTTTTAAGGAAGCTGGCATCAATACCTATATCTGTTTGGATAGAGGTCTGCCATGTTAAATTTGGGTTAGGTATTTGATTAAAGAAAAAACCTGTCCCTAGTCCTGTTGCTGTTGCCGTTAGGGAAGAGCCGAACAGATAGCCCCCAACATCCTGGTTACCAACTTGTCCATAACCTACACGTAGTTTGATATTGTCTGCAACTGGCTTGAATTTCGCCATAAATGGCTCATCTGATAGTTTCCAAGAAGCGGCAAAAGATGGGAAATAACCTATGTTTTTTCCGGGTACAAAATTAGATGATTTATCAGCACGCATTGTCGCAGTAATACTGTATTTACCGTTGTAAGTATAAATTGCGCGGGCATAAGCAGATTCTAATACACCACTTCCTTTAAATTCATCGTTACGTGCAGTTGCCGCATCACCAAGGTTGAGCGTTTGAACATCGTTACTAAAAAATTTTTGGCGATATGCAGACGTTCCCTGATAAGTATATTGCTGAACTTCATGCCCCAATAAAGCAGTTATAGCATGCTTTGAATTAAAAGTATGAGTATAAGTTAGGTATTCTTTCCAATCCCAAAAAGTGTTTTGCGTAGTAAGTTTGCTCAACGACGCTGTTGTGTTCACAAACCTACCCCATGCATAAGTTGGATTAAATAGTTTGTTATCGGTAAAATTGAAATCGCCACCAAGCTCAGATCTTAAAGTAAGATCTTTTGAAAAACGGATATCTGCATAGATATTTCCATTAATCTTATTTCGTATGAGGTTATTGTCAATACTTAAAGCCTGCGCAACCGGATTAATCGCACCTCCTACTTGGTTTTCTGGCGGGCCAGCGTATGAACCATCTGCATTAAATACAGCGATGTCTGGCGCATTTAGTAAGGCATTATATATAATACCGTTATTGTCATTGAATATTACCTTTTCATTCGTACGACTTCCCGAAAGGGTCATACCTACATTCATCCAGTTTTTAACCTGACTATTTACATTAGATCGAAACGAATAGCGATTAAACCCCGATCCGATAACGATACCATCTTGTTTTAGGTAACCTCCCGACAAATAATAATTGGTTCCATCTTTTCCACCTGAAATGGAGACCTGATGACTTTGCATTATTGCGCTACGGAAAATCTCTTTTTGCCAATCGGTACCTTCGCCAAGCAAGCTTGGATCAGCAAATTCTGGGCGCACTGCACCATATAATTCGCCAAGCGCATTTTGAAGATTTGCATATTGTTTAAGATCCATCATCTTAAGATATTTGGCAGGCTGTTGAACTCCCACCCAACCATCATAATTAACTTTCGCAGATGAATTTTTACCGCGTTTTGTTGTGATAATAATTACTCCATTTGATGCTCTACTACCATAAATAGCTGCTGCAGAGGCGTCTTTTAATATGTCAACCGATTCGATATCATTTGGATTGATTAATGAAAGAGGACTTACGGCCGTTTGATCATTATTAATACTTTGTAAAGGACTTGTTTTACTTGAACCAGAATTCGTAGCATCCCCAGACACTGGCACACCATCGATAACATACAAAGGCTCATTACTGCCGCTTAATGAGGTTATCCCACGAAGGTGAACTGAGGTCGAACTTCCCGGTGCTCCAGAATTTTGAGTAATCGTAAGTCCGGCAGCTTTCCCTTGGAGCATTTGATCAATACTTGTTTGTGGAACGTTTGCAATGTCTTTGGAAGTAATAGAAGACACGGCGCCGTTGATATCTCCACGTTTTTGTGTACCATAGCCTATAACAACCACACCTTCAAGAGATTTAGCTGATTCTTGAAGTATGATATTTAGAATTGATTGGCTGCCAACTACAACCTCCTGAGCTGCAAAGCCGATATAGCTAAATATCAGCACATCATCACTCTTATCTACGTTGATCGCGTAATTACCATTGGCATCCGTTACCGTTCCAATAGCTTTTCCCTTCAATATAACAGTTACGCCAACAAGTGGTTGGCCTTTGTTATCCAGGACTTTTCCTTTTACTGGAGCAGCTTTTAATATTTCAGGTATCGATTTTTTCGTTTTGCGACGAAGAACGATTGTATTGTTATTTTTGATAACATAAATAAGCTGTTGTCCTTTGAAACAAGCCTCCAAAACTTCGATCAATGACGCGTTCTTCACAGAAAGGCTGACAGGTTGTGAACCTTCAAGCATTTCATCCGTATAAACGAAATGATAATTAGTTTGATTTTGGATCTCTTGGATAGCTTTTAAGAGCGTAGTTTTACCCTGATCGATCGTTAGCTTTTGCGCCCGACTCGCGAAGGATATCTGGACAAAAAAACTGATAAGTAAAAAAAAGGTGATTTTCATAACCCGCATTAATTTATGGGTGATAGCATTTAGCCTACACTCTAACAGAGCATAAAATTTCATATATTTGAAATGTTTAGGTATAAATTGGTTAGTAATTGTCTCTCAATTATTAGTTAGACTAAGCGTTATCCGGAGGCGTTCGAGCGCCTCTGGACTTTTTCTAACTTTATTAGGGCAAAAAAGTATTTTACGGCATAACGATTACACTCCTCCCTTCGATCTTAAAATGTACTAATCCGGTAGATTCCAGAACGTCTAGCACTTCTGATAAGTTTTTAGACCTCTTTACATTACCTACAAAACCTTCGTCGGTAATCTTTCCCTGGTATTTGATGTCAATATCATACCACCGTGATATTTTTTTCATGATACTCTGAATTTTTTCATGGGCAAAGTTCAAGTCGCCATTTTTCCAAGCCACATACTGGGTCACATCAACCGGAGAAACTTGGATTCCGTCGTTAACTTTAGCTTGTTCGCCAGGTTTTAATAGGCTCGTGTTCTTGCCAGCGGTAATTCTTACTGAACCCTCTAATAATGTTGTATTGGTGCTAGTTTCATCATCGTAGCCCATAATATTGAAATGCGTGCCCAACACTTTTACCGCCGTATTATTAATGTCAACAATAAACGGCTTATTTTTATTTTTAGCAACCTCAAAATACCCTTCACCCGTTAAAAACACTTTACGACTGTTTCCTTGAAACTGTTCAGGAAACCGAAGTGACGATAAACTGTTAAGCCATACCTTAGTTCCATCCGGGAGTTCGATTTGATATTGCCCTCCTTTTGGAGTGCTAAGCGTATGATATACAGTCTCGCCCTGTTCTTTTACTTTCCCATCCCTGTAAGTAATAAAACCTTTACCGAATTTAATGATGGTTGTATTTCCCTGTGCAACTACGGTTCCGTTGTTGTCATCAAGTGTAATCGTTTTGCCGTTCGCCAATGTTAATACCGCTTTATCAGTTCCGGGACTTATAATCTTATTTGCTGAAATCTGGTTGTGTACTTGTTGACCTTTGTTACCTAAACGGTAAAGTCCGAAACTTAAAGCAAACAAAAGGACTGCCGCTGCTGCCCACTTTATCATCCGGTATTTTACGGGCGAATAAAGCCGCACTTTCTTTGGTCTCATCAAGTTATGGAAGATTTGTTCCTTGTCGATTTCTGGTAGCGGATCAGAAAGACCTACATTCTCCCATAACCTCAAGGATACTTCATCGAAATCACGATCGTCCTCAGTCTTGTTCAACGTCTCAAAAAGTTCAACCAGTTCTTCTCGCGTACAATTGCTATCCGCATATTGCTGCAATAAATACTTCAATCTTGATGGTTGCTGATGCATATTTAATAATTAAGGATTACGCTGGGCTCATTTCACATATGACGAGGTTCAGAAGCAAACGTACTGTCTAGCTATTAATTATTTTCAGTTGGATTAAAAAAGATTTAATAAAATTATTTTTCAGGCAGTACATTAACCAAAATAAACCGTCTTTATTTAGACTTAACCTTATTGAGAGGAGTTGAATCACTAACAAACTAAATTTGATTTACTAAATATGAGAAAAACGAAGAAACTTTCCGGTCTGATTGCCATGTATGCTGTTGTGATAATTTCTTTATCGTGTAAAAAATCCGAAAATATAACGAAAGAGGAAACTAAGGTGGAATCCCCCAATACTGCATCGAAGGAATGGTCGAGAGTGTTTGCTGATGATTTTAGCGTTAATTTAAATAACTGGGAGAAAGCCAATCGGGCGGATTACAATTCTAGCCGGTGTATATATGACCCAAATATTCCCATAATCGGTAATTACGACTCCAAGGATGTTTTGGTTCTTACTGCTACTGCTGATGGGAGTAACTATAAATCTGGTCTTGTAAAGTCTAATTTCTCTTTTAAGCCAACGAAAAACGAGGAATACAGAACTAGTGCTTCTATCAAACTGGTTGCGCTTGACGGTACAACATTCAAAGATTTTACACAAACTTATGGCGCATGGCCAGCTTTTTGGACCGCACAGGAAAACAAGTGGCCATTACAGGGCGAAATCGATGTTGTGGAGGCCTATTCTTTTGGCAATTACGCTAAGTATGCTTCAAACCTTTTCTATGGTTCATCAGCAATTAAAAACCAATTGGGCAACACTGCAGAAAAAAAGTATGAAGTAAGTTCGGGATGGCATGTGTACGATGAATACTGGAAAAACGAAAATGGTAACGTAACTGTAACTATACAGCTTGACGGTGTTACCGTATCTACCTACTCGAACGAGTTAAACACTAATTTAAAACTGCAAAATTTTGGCGCTCACAACATTATTTTCAATCTTAATGTTGGGTCAAATAACAGTATTGGCATCTTTAATAACAAACTGATCAATCTGTTTAGTAAAACTATGATGTGGGTGGATTATGTGACGGTTGATAAAAGAGTTTTATAATTTAAAATATTTAATTTAATAAAATGTTTCGGCAATTATAGTTACTCTAATAAACCAATCATCATCAGCAAAAAAATGTATCCATGTTCAGGATGTTTTCTGAAATATTCTCGTAAATACTTGAGGCTTTCTGATAAATGATTTTTGATGGTGCTTTTGGAAAGATTCGTCATTTCAGCAATTTCATCATGGCTCATGCCGTCAATTTTGCTGAGTTGAAATATGCGTTTCTTTTGATCGGATAAAAAATATAGAGCCTGTTCGATAATTAACAATAGATCTTCTGCATCCATTTTTTGGTCAGTAGCATTACTGTACTTCTTGTGATATTCGGTGAGCGCCTGAATAACTTTACCTTCTCTGGCCAATTTGCGCAGATAGTCAATGCTTCTGTTACGGGAAAGGGAATATAAGTAGGCTTTTATGTTTTCTATTTGCGGCAGTTCTTCTCTTTTTTGCCAAAGTTTAAGAAAGATATCCTGAACAATTTCAGCGGTAACTTCCTTCGATTTACTGATTTTAAAAACATAGACTGTTATTTGGTGAAAGTAGAGGTCATAAAGCTTCCTGAATGACTTTTCATTACCGCGTGAAATTTCCTGTAAAAGAACATTTTCTTCCCGTTGGTCTAGCATATAAAAACTGAAAAATCAGTGAGATTTAATAATTGGTTATGCAATTATACGAAATAATTAAATTACTGAAAATAATGCCAGTAGACGACTCTTAAAAAATATTTTTTAAGAGTTTTATTACCACCTATTCATACATATTATTAGCATTATTTTTGTTATATAACTTACAAGAAATGCGTGTTTCCATTTTAAAGCCTTGTAAATTTTATCATTTATTTTGGCTAAGAAAAGAGTAAATAATGTTTCGAGCATATTCTATTCGTCCTTGTCGGTAATGCTCAACAAACAACATCCTGCGTTTATCCTGATAGCCCAGACTTGTCGCATTAAATTTTATTTTCGTTAAAATTTCGGCTAGTTAGTCGCTAAAAGTATTTAGTTTTTTTACTATTTAATTTCTTCTCTGAGTTTACATTATAAACTCAACCAAGTCCCATTTTCGTTAATATTTATTAATAAGTAAAATTCGCTTTCAACCTTTCCGTTCCGAATATGATATAGGGCGATAGGTTAACAAAGTTAGTAATCAGCAGTATTAATTTGCCTCTAATTTCTTCCCAAGAAAATTAGCGGTGATTAGTTCATTAAATAATACAAAAAGATGCAAAATATTATATTTAATATTTGATAATACTGTATCTGGGATAAATAAATGGCTTCGAAGCAGAGCTATCGGAGTATTCGTGACAGAGAATCTTTTTTTAGCCTTTTGAAAACACTTCGTTTTCAAACTTTGCGCTCTGACTGCCGAAGCAGCGCTTCGGAGTATTACTTGAATAAATTAACGATTTTTTTTAACTTTTGCAATTTCTTGATAATCAAGAAATTGCAAAGTGGAGAATATCGGAGTGGATATTTCATCAATTGCGTCACTCAAACGCTGTTTTTGATGACTTAAAAGCATTTTTTTATTTGTCATTTTGGGTGATTTGGCAGAGTGTTGGCAGAGTTTTTACTCAATTTTCTAAAATAAAGATAATTAAAAAACATTGTTTAAACTAATTTAAAGCCAAATTTAATACTTATAATGTGGCAGATAATTTATTATCCACTAAAAAATTTTAACGAAAAATTAGGATTTAATAGAAAATTTGGCACTTTTTGAGCGTTTTTATCTTTCAATTTTTTGCATATTTTCATTAAAAATTCCCGGGCCACTGGCAGAGTTTTGGCAGAGTTTTTCACATGTTTTGCTATCCCATTCAAAGCCCATAATGGTAATTATGGATTAAATACTTTTGCCTTTATTTGCTACTGGTCTTAATTCGCGAAAATTCTGAGGGGCTTACCCGATACCTTGCAAAATTACCTTCGTTGAGCACTTCGTGAAAAACTTGCTGGCCATCGACAACGGCATAATCAAGCCGGTAAAGCCTCGCAGTTTGCCTGATGATATTTCGAATAGGTATTTGAAAATTATTTTCATTGGCCATATAAACACTACCAAATTGAGCTAAATGTTTTGACTGATATAAAAATAAAGAAATGAAATCAAATGTGGCTATATGAATATTGATCCAGTTCCTAACGAAAACCTACCTCCGGTTGAACCAAGAATCAGCTATGTTGCCGTGACCCTATCCGTAATTTCACTTAGACCCCCCTATCTTGAAGCTTTTGTCCCACAAGGGGCCGCCCGAAATTTTCGGGTAGTCAAACAATAGCAATTGGTCTATTATTTAGCCCAATTGCTATTGAAAACGCATCAGTTTAACGCCAAATTACCATGGTTGGCAAATTCCCCACAGATGTTTAAGGCGGTCTGGGAGCGTTGTAATCCCGTGCCGAACATGATGGATTTCAGTTTACTTTCTTCGTCTCTGTAATTGCGCACATTCTGAAAGTAGCCAGTTATCGCATTGTAGCAACCGTAGAGCGTACCTTTGGTGGTGGCTTCCTGCTGTGTCTGATTGGTAAAACTATACTCCATTACCGAACTAACAATATTATTAAAGGTACTGGAAAGTTCATCGTCTTTACCGTGTTTTAGGTTCTGTAAGACTTCCCTACTTGGTGCCATTGCCAGTTGTACCAAACGTTTGACGGCACTATCGGTAATGCGAATTTTTGACCAGTGGTTGAATACTTCCTCTAATTCCCGAGTTAATTGGCTGCTGATGCCCAACAGCTCGTGCGCCTGTCGCAGTTTATTGTGTGCATTAATGGTATGCCGTATTTTGATACTGTTTTTCGCTCCTCTCAAAGCGGCATTCAGGGTATTGTTACAGCAAATCCTAACTGGGGTAAACGCTGCCGTGATACTACCAAAACCATCGTGGGAAGTAGTCAAAAAGAGATAGTTCTCTATTAAGTCATCTTTACCAACCCTGATATAATCGGGTAGTTTTGCGGTGATAAAAATCCGTTCGCCCGCTTTGCCCAATGCGCCAGCGGTCTCATATAAAATTTCATTTCTACCGCCTACAATGCTATCAAAGAATGAAAACGCATCTACATTCTGTACCACATTGTAATCGTTCCCGACCACCCCCAAAATCTGCTCGGTGTCGGTGCGGACGGTTGCGAAAAAGTCGGGTACTTCAATTTTAGGGATGACAATATCCGTTTTAGTTTCGCCGTTGTGATTTTCGTTATCATAGGTAAACAAGGGGCGTTTCTCTACTTGGTAGTCTAACCCTGCGTGCATGATAGCTCCTGCGCTTGTCGGATAATCTTCTATGATTTGCCCTAAATTATGCCAGGCTTTTTCTTTGACCGAAAAAAAAGAATGTTTGCCCGTCTGCTCGTTATAATTAATATTATGTGCCATGATCGATGTTTTTAATGTTCGTTACTTTTGTTAATAAAATCTCAGTTTCCAGTATTCTAACGCTAAGCATATCATGTAGCGAAAAGGTCGTTTGTGTTCCCTCCTTCTCTACTGTTTATGCTGTGTCTGGATGGTCGGATCGCTCCATTGGATAAAGGCTTTGATGTTTCATATTTTGGGATTTTATAGGTGTCTGTAAATTCTCCCAACTGCTTGTAAAAATCCTCGGGGTTGTCCTCTCTAAGCCCCATTCCGTACCCCTGCCAGTAGATTTGGTCAAGGTGCTCTATAAATACTTCTTCCATGTTCGTAAATTTTTATGAATTGAATAAATGCCCCTGCCACTAGTTCAGGGGCATTGGGTTAATAGGCAGGAATAACAATATCTGCTTCGATTTCCGCCAATCGGTTCACGCACATGTTGTTTACGAATTGTGCCACCGCTTTGATGATAACGGGGTTTTTGGTGGTAAACTTCTTGCGGTTATCGTCCTCGATGGTCAATACACAACCCTGAAAATGGTTGCTGTCGGTTTCTTCCGCACTTTCCTGCTGTTCAATTTCAAAGGCTTCCAACGCATCAATGGTATCCAACAACCTATCACGCTGTATCTTCCTGCGGTGCAGCTCCTCCACCAATTTTAGAGTACTTTCCAAATTCAGAGTGGGCTTTTGACGTGGTTCTTCCTTAACCTCTTTTTTGGTCGGCTCTGCGTTTGCCAGTTCTGTTTCAACTTTCTGTATTTCGGCTTTTACCTGTTCCTGTGGTCTCTCAGTTTCAACCTTTGGAGCTTGTGGCTCTTGGTAGGCAACCTTTGCGGTGATTTCTTCTTTCGTAGGCTCGGTTTTAGCTTTTGCCCTATTGTTAAACTCATTGCTGGTTGGTAATACGTTAACTTTTTGCTGTTCGGTTTTGCTATTGTCTGCCTTGACGGTTACCGCTGTACCGTTTGCTTTTCCGTTTGATTTGCTGCTTTCTATTACTGTCGTTTTCATGATTTTTTTGATTAAATGTTTTTTAATGGATTCTTTTTTGCCCGAGGGGCATTTTTCCTGCTGCTTTCTGTTTTGGGTGCTGGGTGGGCTTCTGCCTTTTGTTTTTTCCATGTGCTCATCTATTTAATGTCAGTCGGCAGGAGCTTCCTGTCTTTTTGATAAGCACCCTCACCTAAACCAATCCTTTTGTAAGGCAAGACTTTTCAGAAAAAAAAACGTCGTGAGCGCAGCGAGCAGGGAAGATTTTTTTCTGAAAACCCGCAGGGCCCGACCTTGACGGCAAAAGGATTGTTGAGAAATTTGCTTCCAAAAAGATCGGATGGAACTATTAATCAGGAATTGGCACACTGGAGTTGCTACCTTTGAGTAGAGACATTTTATAGATTAAATATAAAGGAACCTATAAATTTGACCAATATGAAAAAGCGGGAGTTTGACAATGAATTCAAGAAAATGGCTGTTTCACTTTCTGAAGTAAAACAATCTGTAAAAGAGACGGCCATTGAACTAGACCTCGATGCCTCCAGACTGAGCAAGTGGCGCAACGACCCCCGCTACAATGGGGGAAAAAATATGATGGACTCTGCCGGTCTCAGTCAGGATCAACAAGAGATCAGGCGTTTAAAGAAGGCGCTCCATAATGCGGAACTGGAACGGGACATCCTAAAAAAGGCGGTGGGCATCTTTTCCAAGGGAGACGGGCGATATACGGGTTCATGAAAGAGCACGCAGTAATCTACCCCGTTGAAAAGATGTCCGTCGTTTTAAAAGTGAGCAGCAGCGGCTATTATAAATGGTTGGGGACACCTGTTGGCAAGCGTGAAAAAGATAATATCATCCTGTTGAAGAACATACAAAGGGTATATGATGCCAGTAAGAAGCGTTATGGTAGCCCGAGGATAGCAGCCTCCCTAAAATTGGAAGGGATTGCGGCATCTCGTCCACGTATCGCGCGGTTGATGTCCAAAAACAACATATGTAGCATAACAAGGAAGAAATATCGCAACACTACCGATTCCAACCATGACCATATCGTACCAGAAAATCATTTGAACAGGGATTTTGTGGCAGTCGAACTCGCCCAAAAATGGGTTGGCGACATTACCTATATCCCGACCGGAGAAGGTTGGCTCTACCTGGCATCGGTGATAGACCTCGCCGACAGACAGGTTGTTGGCTGGAGCATGGCCGATAACATGACCGCACGCGACACCACGGTAGCCGCATGGAATATGGCCGTGAAGAACCGGCCCATTGTAAAAGAGCTCCTTTTTCACTCCGATAGGGGCGTACAATATGCATGCGGGGAGTTCTGTAATGTTTTTGATGGTCTGCCAATAGTACAGAGCATGAGCAGAAAGGGGAATTGTTGGGACAATGCCGTGGCAGAAAGCTTTTTCAAGACGATAAAGACCGAACTGATATACCACAGAAAATTCACAACCAGGGCAGAGGCGAAACTGGAAATATTTGATTATATAGAAGTTTGGTACAAGAAAAACAGATTCCATTCGGCACTGGGCTACCTAACCCCAAAAGCATTCGAGCAAGCCATCATCTCTAAAAGAAAACGTGAGACGAGGATGCAAAATGAAACATAAAGAAAATCAATAATATCTAAAGTAATGCTTCTCAAAAAAAATAAAATGTCTCCACTTTACTATTGCAATTCCATGCTCGAAGTGCATTACAGCCCTGGAGGCACGGTTGTGTTCCTGCAGCAGATCACAGAACCTGGAATATTGAAACCCTTCTGGATAACCTGCAATATACTCTTCCCACAATAATAACCGGGTTACACCTTCTTTGGTGAGCTGCTGGTTGTGATATTCCAAATGTTCAAGAAAATGTACCCGCCTGGGGTCAGCATCCTCCATTACCTCTTCCCTTACAAGACCAAGAATCTCCTCTATATCCCTATCAGAAAGCTTTAATAGGTCATCGAAGGGCAATCCCGTCGATCTGAACTTCTCCAGATAACCCGCAATCGTACGCCTGTTGACCCGCACCTCTTTTTCTATTTTCCGCTGGGAGATGCCCTGGTCTAGGAAAATGAGTATCTGTCTAATCTTATTCATACTGAGCAGTTTGTTCGCCATATCTATAGTAAGTTTGATGCTTACCAAACCTATATAATTGACGGGTTAAACCCCTGCCCAAATAAGTGATATGGTGAAATATAGTGGTGCAGTATGTGTCGGAATGGCAGGACGAAAAACAATTCAAAGTACAGCAAAAGTGGTGCACTTTCAATCGGAACAATTATTCTACCTCAAACAAAAACTGGTGTACTTTGGCTCGGAATGGCTGGTGCAGTATGCCTCGGAATGGGTGGTGTACTATGGGTCGGAATATCCAGAATTTCCGATTTTTATCAAGAACCTTCATAAGACAAGCTATATCGGTGAAGTAGGGATGGACTTTTCTAGGGAAGGAATATCTACAAAGGAGGTTCAGCTGAATTCTTTCTCGCGGATATTAGATGAAATAAAGGAAAAAAAAAAGATTCTCAGTATTCATTCCAGAAGAGCAGAACGGGAAATAATAAACTTACTGATAGAAAAACAGATATTAGCCGGTATTTTTCATTGGTATTCGGGCCCATTGAGACTGATAGATAAAATAGGACAGGCGGGATTTTATTTTTCTGTAAACCCCATGATGACTCGATCTCTAAGTGGGAAAAGTATTATCGGTCGGATTCCGAGAGAAAAGATATTAAGCGAGACTGATGGGCCTTTCACTTCAATCAATGGACTTGTTTTAAAGCCAAAGGATTGCATAAAGGTAATAGACTACCTTTCAGAGATTTGGCAAATAAATGCCTCGGCAGTCGAAAGCCAGCTTCAGGAAAACTTTAAAAAATTACTTTCATTGATAGCATGACAAAGCTCCTTGATATTGGTTTAATTTTCTAGCTTATGAGGTTACAAAATTATCCTTGTTACACTTATTGCAAGAGACTTTGTCATCATAACTGTTGAAAATTAAAGATGAGTGTTCGTATTTTCATTGGTTTATTGAGACAGCATTAGCAATATGTATATTGTGCATATTGCTTTTATAAGGCTGCTTTTGAAGCTATTTCAAAGAATCTCGTATCTTCGAAACTAATATCAATAATTAAAAAAACCTACTCCAATTTTTTGAGTTCCTCCTCAATTTCTGCTATGCTCGGCAAATTAGATTTTAAATCATCAGGCAATATCTCGTTGAGCTCAAATTCGCTTACCCCCATTTTTTTGTAAATATCCCTTAAGGCAAATTCGGTTTCAAAATTGTTCTTGTCCCGACATAACAAAATCCCAATACTCGGCCTATCATCATCTTGTTTGACCAATGTATCTACAGCTGATAGATAGAAGTTCAGCTTACCCGCATACTCAGGTATAAACTTGGTGTTTTTCAACTCGATCACAACATAACATTTTAGCCTAGTGTGATAAAAAAGCAGATCTAAATAATAATCCGTTTCTCCAACTTCTAAATGGTACTGCTGACCAACAAATGCAAACCCTTTTTCAAGTTCTAACAGGAATTTGGTAATATGTGAAATCAATTGCCGCTCTATATCCTTTTCTTGAAATGGCTTGGTCATTGTTAGAAAATCAAAAACATAAGGATCTTTTAGGGTCTGCTGCGCTAATTCTGACAGTTCATCCGGTAAGGTTTGTTTAAAATTGGTTATCGCCTTGCCTTGCCTATCAAATAATTTTGATTTTATCTGTAGTGCCAATACATCTCTGCTCCAACCGTTTTCTATTGTTTGTTGAATGTAGAACTGGGCTTCATCTATATCATTAGATTTGCTAAATATCAATATGTTATGACCCCAGGGAATTTGGGTGACCGGATGTTGTATTATCTGACCATCTTCGTCATTGGATTTCTGTAATTGTCCAACAGCTTGTTGGATAATTGAGGATTCATAAAATTCAAAGAATTGTTTTGCCTAGGACAGGTTGGTTCGGGAGAGCCCATTCATATCAGGAAATTCATCTTTCAAATCTTTGGATACCTGTTCCAAGATCTTATCGCCCCAATTACTCAAGGCTGTTTTTTCTGAGATCATTTTACCCAGCTCCCAATAAAAGCCAATAAGTGCTGAATTTACGGCGATTACTGTTTTTAATTGTGCAGATCTAACTTTTGACTTCAGTTCTTTGAGCCAATCTTTATATTCTTTTGTTAAGGTATCCATTATTTATTAAAACTGATTTTTACACCTTGAAATCGCAGCTATTTGAAAATATCCCTATTGATAAGACATGATCAAATTCTATTTTAACGCGCCTTCGTGCCTCAAATATTTATAAAGTGTTGCCCTGCTAATTTTTACTGAAGAACATATCTCCGCTGTTGTAAGTTGTTTTGAATTATATAGTCTAGTAACTTTTTTAGCAATATCAATAGCTTTTGCGCTTAAACCTTTTTTCCTTCCTCCAATTCGACCTCGCGCTCGAGCTGCTTCAAGGCCGTCATTGGTTCTGCGAAGTATTCTCTTTCGTTCGCTTTCTGCAAGAATTATAAATAGCTTTATAACAAATTCTCCAGATTCTGTTGTGGTGTCAATAAATGGTTCTTGGATTGATTTGATTGCAATTTTTTTGGTAATCCAATATTCTACCACTTTTATCATTTCAGAAGTACTTCTCCCAAGCCTTGAGATATCCCAGACCAAAACAGTATCTCCAGATCTTAAAGTTTCTTTCAACTTCTCAAACTCCGGTCGTTCTTTTGATGCGCCACTAACCTTTTCAAAAAAGATTTTTCACACCCAAAACTTTTGAACCCATCGAACTGCAAATCTGTATTTTGTTCTTTTGATGAAACTCTGATGTAACCAAAAAGCATAGTGTTCATTAAAACGTAAACTATTAAAATAACTATACGTAGTTTTTGTAGACAGCTAATTTAAACTAATATTCCAATATTAGCTAAAATATCGAGTGATTTAGAAATCGCCAAACTGTTGTTTATGAAAACCCTGGTTTGAGTAAACAGTGGACGAAAGACAAAATAATAATTAATGCTACCAATGGTCGATGGATAGCTCAATCATTTTAAATGAAGGGATCTGATTAAGTGGTCTTTAAATTCTCAATATACCGGGGTTTTATGAGCACATTGAGAAAGTAAATCAAGAAAGAGAAAAGATTAAAAACAGGTAAAATTATTTTTCGATTTCTTT
>NZ_JBEPPD010000031.1:0-24489 GCF_040547165.1 Pedobacter sp. UYP30
ATTTTATGAAGGCTAAAATATTCTCACCCCTAAAAATATTGTTCATATATTTGATTTTGATACTAATATACGTGTTTATTAAGTAAGTAACTCGAAAAACAAATAATGAATTATTAGGTTTAAATGGGTCGTAATTTGGAACTTTCACTTCCAATTCCTCCGAGTTTTTGATATATAGTGGAATCACCGATTTTGCATCATTTCCTTTGTGAAACAGACTGTTGGAAACGTACATATATAACGGCACGGCAATAGATGCCCCTACAACAAATGCTAATCCTATCAAAATATTGTGCAAATTCTTCATGACTATTTTGTTGATGCCAAAATTAAATTACCACCTGTATTTCTACTCAAAAGCTCTTCGTCCTTCCTTCCCGCCTCATCACGCGATCGAATTGATTCTTCCTGCAACTCCTTTTCTTTATCGTAATAATGATCATCAATAAAATAGGAACTTACAGCAGCAGCAACGCCAATAGTAAAACCCCGAACTATATTTGCCCAATTAATTGATTTAAACACACTGCCTAAATTACGAGAGGAAGCCAGTGCTGCTTCTGACTTCGCTGCGAAGCCACCAGCTTTCTCAGACAAATCTTCGGCCGCTTCTTTTGACATTTTCTGCCCTAATTTTGCAGATTCAACCGAACTCTCGGAAGCGCCACCAAGTTCCCGCTGTGTGGCAGTCTTACCAAACTCGTCGGCCTGGTTTTGCATCCCACCTGCCTCTGTTCTTGTTTTACTTGCCTTGCCACCAAGTTCCTCTGCATTATCTATTCTTTCTCCGCGAACCTTATGGTAATCGACACCTACGTCTCCTGTGGTTGCTGTACCAACGTATTTCGAATTGTCTTTAGCCGCGTCCCATGCTTCTTGATTTTTTGACTTCTCAATGTGTTCTGCTTCGTCTGTTCTACGATTATTTTGCGTGTGTATATAATCGTAAGTGACAAGCCCACCACCCAAAAGTACACCAGTTAATGTTGGAAATGCAGTAAAAGCCATACTAACAAAAAAAATAACAATAACACACTGTCAATCAAATGGTAAATTTGTATTTATCCCTGCAACGGTCTTGGTTCTTTATAACCGGATTTATGCTCGAGAAAACTCTTGGACATATTCAACTGAAACGGATTTTAAATCCATGTTATCGGTGGTTCGAGATGCGCTAGGCTAACATCTCGAACAGCGGGGAATATTGCGGTAAATCCCAGGTAAACAAAAGCCTTGTATTTGCTCCAGAACCTATTTATCGTTTATCTTTTTATCGTAGGTTAAATATTCTTTTACGTTTTTGAGATTGAGCGTTATCTATCAAAACTTCGTCGGGATTTCCTGAAATGTTAAAATAAAGTATTGGGATGGGATTGGATTTGGTTCCGTATGATGTATCGTTATACTCCTGCTTATTTACCCGAGCATTAAGACTGCTCCCAACTATTGAACCAGGGAATACATTACTTTGTTTATGATCGTAATCTCCGATTATAAAATATTTATTATCTTTTGATTTACACAGGATTGACCATTTTGTTTTCGGATAGCTGTAAAGCGCAAAAAAATGCGAGTACTGGTTATGTGTAAAGTTTAGAGTCTGGATATCTGGTAAATTAACCATCTCCGAATTTCTCACATAATCCTCCATTTGTTCATCCGTAGCGTCATTTTTTTTATATGCTTTATAATACAAAAAATAAGCAATAAACAGTGCGGCAGTGAACCCTAAATAGACAAAAGCTTTGTATTTGCTCATTACGCATTTTTAACGAAGATATTATTTTTTATCGTTTATCTTTTTATCGTAGGTAAGGTATTCTTTTACATTTTTTAGATATTGAGCGTTGTCAACGTATATATCATCTGGACTTCCGGCGTCAAAGAAATACAGGATAGGAATAGGATTCGATTGAGTTCCGTATTTAGAATCATTGTATTCCTGTATATTCACACGGGCACTTAAGTTAGCTCCATCAATTAAGCCTGCTAGGATTTGACTTTGCTTATGGTCGTAATCTCCGATAATAAAATATTTGTTGTCTTTTGATTTGCAAAGAATTGTCGTTTTACTTTTCGGGTAGCTATAAAGAGCGAAGAAATGTGAGTATTGGGTGTGTAAGAAGTTTAGAGTTTTAACATCTTGTATGTTAATCATCTCAGAGTCTTTCACGTAAGCCTGTATTTGGTAAACTGTAGCGTCATCCTTCTTAAAAGATTTATAATATAGAAAATAGGCAATAAACAACACGGCAGTAAGACCCAAGTATACAAACATTTTATCTTTTTTCATGATCTATAATTTAACGCATACACCCCTGTCGGAGAAACTTCGCTCTTGGCCGCTTCTTCACTCAAAACATCTTTATTTTTTTCCGAAAGATTTTCTTCAATTTTATTTGAAAGATAATCTATTCCAATTCCTAGAGCGGCTGCCCCAACCCCTTTTCCCCACTCTTTTGCCATTGCGCCTATACTCTCTTTTGCTATACTTCCAGGAATTAATACCGCATATTTATCATAAGTCCATGCTTTAAACCCGGCGATACCTGCACTTAGTCCTGCACCTTTTTCGGCTGATAAATCCGTTCTAGACTCACCATAAGAATAAATGCCAACTGTTAGTGCCGCATTTACACCCTGCAATATCAAACTAATGCCGGCCGTATAACCTGTCAGTACCCCTATAGCTAACTGTGAAACATCGTGGCTTACTATTTCCCAGCGATTGTTAGATGCAATTTGCTTTGCGGCAATGTCTGGAGTTAAAGAAGCAATCAATATGCCGCCCTGATTGCAGTTCAATAAAGAACGATTATATAAAACTGCTTTATGTTTGTTAATTATTGTTGCCTTATGAGGTAAAGTCCAATCAGGCGAGGCTTCTAAAGCAGAATTACAAACATGTTTGGCACGAATGTAAGCAACGGCAGCCAGGGCTGCCGTTGCAGCTATTGCGCCTAAAATAAGCCATCCTACAGGCCCTGTCGCTATTAAAACAACACCAATAGCTATACCGGCAACAAGTGCTGCCATTCCACTCCAAAATTTCGCCGGAGATTTACACGTAAATTGTTTTGTGATGCCCTTATCTACCACTGTAAGTAAAGGCTTAGTGCCAGATTTGGTCATCACGGTTACAGCGCGTTTGGAGGGATCGCGTTCAAGTGCCCTAGGAGTTCCAGACAAATCGAAGGAACATACTACCAATCCGCCCTCTTCTATATAAGGTTTTGCTAAACTCATAATTTTACCCGTGTTAGCTTAAATAAAACGATAGATTCTATATTATTTTTAACGGTTTCTGTAATGGTTGCCAATGCAGAATCAATTAAACCATCACTCTTACTGATGATGACCGACTGTTCGTGCAAATAATCGAAATCTGTAAATGCATATTTAACTGTCGGTTGATAATTTGCTTGATACTGCGCCGCAATATCGTGTAAATTAACAAACACTACCTTACTGGTTTTTGTTAGCGTAAAACTGTCTTCATTCTCTGACAATAATCGACTAGAGAAATAAAGATCGATATTAGTATTAAACAGGTGGGAGATTACGCTTTTGTTATCGTATTTAAAATCATTATAGTCTTTGCTAAATAAGTATTGATCGAGTATGATGTCATAAAATAAGTTAATCTCTAAATTGTTCCTCATCAACTTAAAATCAGAATATTCCTCATCGCCAGCTTTCACAATATCAGCCACTTTCTTTGGGTCGAAATCAATTAGCTCTTTAATAAACGGATCTTGAGGCAAATCCTGTTTCTTAAATGATTCCCACTTTTGTTTTAAATGGTCGGTATTTATAATTTCTTGCACTTTACCTTTTTGATTAAGCGTAAACAACACTCTATCTTTTAACTCATCGGTACGATTAATAAAATGACCCAATTGCTTTAAGGTGGTGTTGCCAAAATCAAGGTGAGATTCTTCTAAAATAATTTCTCCCTTCATCTCTACATTATTTATAGAAAAATGATATTGACGCTTTGCCAAGGTACTTGAGGCCAAATTGCCATCAACTTTTATTATATTTTGTTGTTCAATCCTATAACGAGCCTCTTTTGATGGACTAAGTTTTTGCTCTATTGGAGCCTGCTGCACAATGGGTTCGGCTATTGCAGTTGGGTTATTATCGTCTTCTTCAAAAAATTTTAATCTGCTCATTTCTAATTAATATCTACTGGACTACCTGTTAATACGTGAATCCCTTTTGTTGCCGATGAAATTTTTCCTCCTTGAGTATATACAGCAGTAGTACCATCTATGATTATTACCTTCCCAATTAAGGCGATAGTTCCATTTGTGTTTAGCGTTATGGAACTCTCCCCACTTTTAATGGTAATGGTGGTTTTTGACTGAAGTGTTATAGAACCATCTTTATTCTTAATTTCTATTAAATTTTCACCTGTCTGATGGCTAATTACTTGTGCAGCTTGAGTATGAACAGAACCCTCCTTCTCTTTTACATGTAAGGTATTGGCGGCAGATGTTGCAAGAGTAAGCGCATGTGTATCGTCATGGAAGCTCAAATGGCTCCCCTTTGTAGAAGTCATGCCTTTTATGTGGCTATCCGTGAAACCAGCTTCTACATTATTGCTAGGGTACACACTTCCCATTACCACCGGGCGGGCAATGTTTCCTTCCTCAAAGGCGATAATTACCTGGTCGCCTACTTCTGGCACTACCAAGAAACCACGGTTTTTTCCCGTATCTCCGTTTCCCGCATTTGGACTCAGCACCCTCAGCCACTCTGTATGATCATTTGCCGTGCAGGTCCATTTGAACTGTACTTTTATTCTGCCCTGTTTTTTTGGGTCGTTGTTATCCATTACAGTGGCCAACTGCATATCTGGATTTGGGCGTTCCGCCTTAACCCCGGGCATCCGTTCGGTATCTCCCGCTATGGCCTCGAAACTGTTGGTATAGTGCCCAACACCATCGATATGGTGGTAAATGGTCTTTACCAAGAACTTGCCAAAATCTTCTGTAACAAACCCGAGCGCCTTTCGGTTGCTCATCTTAATATCTACCAATCCGCCAATCTTTACCTGCGGATTGTCGCCACTGCAATTAATTTTCAGCAGGTCTGCCTCCATGGCTTTCTGCTCATGTTCTACAAAATCGCTGATGTCTTTCTGCGTATTGGCGCGGGTAACCAGCGGTTCGTTCGCCACTTTGCTGTAGGTAATGTTAGAGGCGGTGATGGCACTGGCCTTATCGGGATTGCCGCTTCTTACCCTCGCCGTTTGCGGTTAGCATTTCGTCTGCCTTTGGGTTATAGGCAAATTTCTTGTACTTCAACGGCGCTATCTGTATGCCGTCCTGCACATTGCTAAGATCTCGCCCATAAACCAATGTGGTCTCGGGCAGCTCATCTGGCTTACCAAATTGCAGTTCTTTTCCGTTGTAGTAGAACCATTCGTGGTATTGTGCGCTCAAACGGTTTATAAAGTCAGAATCGCTCTCGCGGTACTGGATCATATAGTCTATCGGCGAGGTAAAGGTCGGCTTGATGTTAAAATGCAAATCGTTGCTCGGCGCATCTTTGGTGGCAAGATTAATTTCTGATTTTTACCCCCAAGAAAAACCTAAGATATTCAAGTTAAAGGGATCTCAAACCCATGTTATCGGTGGTTCGAGATGCGCAGGGCTAACATCTCGAACAGCAGGGTACTTTTGTAGGAAGAAAGCGTGTATGTAAATAGCGTGTATTTAGAGTTAAACGGATCAATATCGGGAATTTTAACCGGGAGTTGCTCAGAGTTTCGCATGTACAATGGAATCACTGCTTCTGCATTATTTCCTTTGTGAAACAGACTGTTGGAAATGTACATATATAACGGCACAGGAATAGATGCCCCTACAACAAATGCTAAACCTATCAAAATGTTATTCAACTTCTTCATGACTTCCAAAGATAAAGAAACTGATTTTCAAAAAATATCGTGGTTAGCGGCTTTCCTTAAGCAATCGTCCACAAGCAAACCTCTCAAAAAAAACACACAACCATTCCTTTAAAACTTAAACCGCTTTTGGAATTTTTCTTTTGGTATTACAAACTTTAGGTATTGCGTAACATTATAAATATATTGTTCTTGGGTGGTGTGCAGGTAAGGATAATCATTTTTTTGTGACAGCACATCGAATTTAAACACTGGAACAGGATTTGATTTTGTTCCGAATACAGGATTTTATAAATCATTTTTATTAACCGTTATTCTTGTCTTTTGACCAGATATATTTAAGCAAAGTAACAGGTCATCATTTTTAAGATTATCATATAATAAGAAATTAAAATACTTCCCATACTCTTTACTAAAGAACCAAATTTCGCAGACATATCCGTCTCTATCAGCCTGTATGTTTTTCTTATAACTTTTAAATTTAAAGTCGAAAGGCCCTGATTTACCGTATGCTGCCGCTTCAGGAATGACTACCTTTAAATCCTCAGAATTCCTTATGTAGATCGGTGCGGCTTTCTCTGCATTATTGCCTTTATAGACTACTCTATTAATATAATACATCGCTATAGGAACCGCCAACATTCCTAAAAATATACCTATACCTATCGAAACGTTTTTCATGTTATTTTGAAGCAGCAATTATACTTACAAAAATTAGTATTTTTCTGATGCTCAAAGTGCAAATAGATAATGCTTACTGCTTAAACCGCTTTTTAAACTCTTCCTTTGTCATCAGATATTGAAGATATTGGGTAACGTTGTATTTATATTCCTCTTCGCTGATATCATAAACCTGATCTCCAAACTTTAATGGGGTAACACCCCTGAACTTGAAAACAGGAACTGGATTGGCTAAAGACCCATAATATGGATTATTGAAATCATCCTTATTAACTGTCACGATGACCTCCTTGTTCTTAATTGATCTTGGCAGAAACATGGTTCCCGAATAATCAAATAACCTAATTATAAAATATTTTTTATAGTTAGCGCTATAAAAAGTCGCTTTAAAAAGGTAACCGTTACCGTTATTTTTCAAAGTGCTTTTAAAGGTAGTACTCTTGTATGTGAATAATGTATAATTGGGATTAAACGGATCGCTATCTGGAACCTTTATTGTAAGCTCTTCCGAATTTTGCATATAAATCGGAATCACCGCTTTTGCATCATTTCCTTTGTGAAATAGACTGTTGGAAATGTACATGTATAACGGCACGGCAATAGATGCCCCTACAACAAATGCTAATCCTATCAAAATATTGTTCAACTTCTTCATGAAGTCCAAAGATAAAGAAACTGATTTTCAAAAAAACCGCGGTTAGCGGCTTTTCCTAAACTGTCCGTCGTTATCTCATCCCATCAGAAAAATTAGATCAAAAATCCTACTTCCCAAACCTCTTTTTAAACTCTTCCTTTGTCATCAAATATTGAAGATATTGGGTAACGTTATATTTATATTCCTCTTCGCTGATATCATAAACCTGATCTCCAAACTTGAGTGGGGTAACGCCCCTGAACTTAAATACAGGAACTGGGTTAATTTTAGACCCGTAATCTGAATTATTAAAATCCTCTTTATTTACAGTAATTACGATATTTTTATTCATCATTTGATCAGGAAGATAACTAGTTCCAGAATAATCGAATAATCTGATAATAAAATATCTTTTATACTTATCGCTATATATACTTGCCTTAAAAAGATAGCCATTACCATTCCTTTTCAATGTGCTTTTAAATGTAGTATCCTTAAAAACAAATAATGAATTATTAGGTTTAAATGGGTCGTAATTTGGAACTTTCACTTCCAATTCCTGTGAGTTTTTCATATACAGTGGAATTACTGTTTTTGCATCATTCCCCTGATGAAATAAACTATTGGAAATGTACATATATAAAGGCACACCCACTGAAGCACCTAAAACTAATGCGAAGCCTATCAAAATGTTATTCAACTTCTTCATGACTTCCAAAGATAAAGAAACTGATTTTCAAACACATACAGTAAGCTCTGAGTTTTCTCAAGGATTACTTCATCCAGCCAGTAAAGTTAGATTACAAACCCTACTTCCCAAACCGCTTTTTGAACTCTTCCTTGGGCATTAGATATTGCAGGTATTGAGTCACGTTATGCTCGTATTCTTCAGGCGTGATGTCATAATTAAAACCTGCATATTTAATTGGGGTAATTCCACGATAGGTAAAGACTGGAACGGGATTATTTTTACCACCGTAATTAGCACTATAAAAATCTTTTTTATTTACTGTAATGAGTAAATCTTTATTTTCCAATACATCCGGCAAAAAGTAGGTCTTTTTAAGCCCTGCATAATCAAATAGTTTAATTATGAAATATTTTTTGTAATTAATGTCGTAGAAGCGAATTTTAAATAAATCACCATTTCCATTTTTTTTTAAAGTGCTTACATAACTTGTATCTTTATAAATAAGCAAACTCGAGGAGTCATGTATTTTCCTTTCAGGAACCATAACTTTTACATCTTCTGAATTTTGCATATAAATCGGAATAACTGCTTTTGCATCATTTCCTTTGTGAAATAGACTGTTTGAAATGTACATATATAGCGGCACAGCAATAGATGCGCCCACAACAAATGCTAATCCTACTAAAATGTTATTCAATTTCTTCATTTCTATTTTGTAATTGATAAAATAGCTCCTTTTTTATTTGATTCTTTTAATCCAATATTATCTTCTTTACGTGCATCCTTCGACGCCGCCACGGCATCCTTCTGCAAATCCTTTTCTTTCTCGTAATAATGATCATCAATAAAATAGGAACTTACAGCAGCAGCAACGCCAATAGTAAAACCCCGAACTATATTTGCCCAATTAATTGATTTAAACACACTGCCTACATTACGAGAGGAAGCTAATGCGGCCTCAGATTTTGCTGCGAAGCCACCAGCTTTCTCAGACAGATCTTCGGCCGCTTCTTTTGACATTTTCTGCCCTAATTTTGCAGATTCAACCGAACTCTCGGAAGCGCCACCAAGTTCCCGCTGTGTGGCAGTCTTACCAAACTCGTCGGCCTGGTTTTGCATCCCACCTGCTTCTGTTCTTGTTTTACTTGCCTGCTCGCCCAACTCTTTAGAGCTGCTTATTTTCTCGCCATGAACATCATAATAATCTTTGGCTACATCTCCTGAGGTAGCTGTCCCTACTAATTTTCCGTTATCTTTAGTGGCATCCCATGCTTCCTGACTTTTTGACTTCTCAACGTGTTCCGCTTCGTCTGTTCTACGATTGTTTTGTGTGTGGACGTAATCATAGGAAACTAGCCCGCCACCCAACAATACACCAACTAATGATGGAAATGCAGTGAAAGCCACCCCATTTACAACCCCGATAAAAAACTCTGATTTATAATGCTCAGATATTTCTTGATTGTTGTTCTTGCTTATTTCCTTTGCAGCCTCCGCGGCAACTTCAGGATCTAACACAATAGAAACAACCCCTCCATTTTTACAAGAAATTATAGAGATGTTCAACAACGCGCTATTACCATTTATTCGTACTTTATCATGTAACGTGCCCTCCACCCAGTCAGATGACAAAGTTAAATCACAATCATGTGCCGTTTTATATATACTAGTAACTGCAAAAGCAATGGCGGCTGCGCCCGCTGCTATTACAACTCCTGTAGCAAGTGTGGTAGTTGCAGCAACGGTTGCGGCAAGAAGAATCCCGGCAGCACCCCCTGTAGCTACAATTGCCACGACTAATAACGCACCAACTGCTATTCCGAGAGCTAACATTGCGAAACCACCCCAAAATTTAGAGGTATTTTTACAACTGAAACTAGCGCTTATCTTTTTATCAAGTTTATTGAGCAATGGCTCAGACTTGCTTCTATACATCACATTTGAGGTATGGTGCAACCCAATTTTTAAAGGGGAGCCATTGGTCATATTGGTACAGATTACATTTGTACCTTCTGCTATAAAGCTGCTCATGCTAACTTTTTTAAACTATAACTTATTAAAACCGAGACATTGTTAGTTACCTCTTCCTGTATATTTACCTGCGCTGTTTCGATTAGATTATCTTTGGTATTAAAAACAGTTTTTGCGGTATATTTGAAATCAAATTCCGAAAATTTATATTGTATAATAGGTTTATACTTTGTATCATATATCTTTTCTATACCATCTAGGTCTAGTTTGCCCTTATTTATCTTTCCTGTCTCACTTATGGTAACAGTTTCTGGTGTTTCATGCATGATAAAAGGAATCATGTCCAATTCGACGGGATGTCCGTCAAATAGTTGAGATAAAAATGTTCGACGGTATGCATCAAGTTGCATTTCATTATTAACAAGGTACCGATCGAAAAAAACATCGAAAAAAAGCTTAGTTTGTAAATCAGCTATCAAAAGCCTTTCATCCAAAATCTGCGCTTCTCCCAGCCCTATAAAAGATTTAAGGTTTTTTCTTGTAGTTTCATCACGTACAAATCCGTAACGCTCATTTAGGTCATTTTTGTATTTCGTCCATCGTTTAATAATTTCCCCTTGATTTAGTACTTTTTTTATTTTTCCGGCATGTTCGTCAACCAATACCTTAACTTGGCATTTAATGTTGTCCACCTCGCATAACAATGCAATGGCATCTTCTAGTTGCGGCGGGTTAAAATTTATAATATTATCCTTCAATGCTACTTCTACTATAAACTGACCACCAGACTTATCAATATTAACATGAAATTCCCGTTTCGTTTCGGCATGATTGGCAACTAATCCATTTATACGAGTCACCACGGTTTGTTCACCCCTATACTTTAAAAATAAAGATTCTCCGACATTAACCTTAACCTCCTCAATTGGTTTTAATTCTTTATCGGCACTATTTGTAAATGCAGGTTGCTCGTCTTCAAAAAATTTTAATCTGCTCATTCTTAATTAATATCTACTGGGCTACCTGTTATTGTATGTACTCCCTTTGTTGATGATGAAATCTCTCCTCCGTGAGTATAGACGGATTTACTGCCATCTATGATTATTACCTTCCCAATTAAGGCGATAGTTCCATTTGTGTTTAGCGTTATTGAACTCTCTCCGCTTTTAATGGTAATAGTTGTTTTTGACTGTAGTGTAATAGAACCATCTTTGTTCTTGATCTCGATGAGATTTTCTCCCGTTTGATGACTAATTACTTGCGCAGCTTGGGTATGAACAGAACCCTCCTTCTCTTTTACATGTAAGGTATTGGCGGCAGATGTTGCCAGAGTAAGCGCGTGCGCACCATCATCAAAGCTTAGATTGCTACCCTTGTTAGATGTCATTCCCTTAATGTGGCTATCTGTGAAACCAGCTTCGACATTATTACTGTGGTACACACTTCCCATCACTACCGGGCGGGCAATGTTTCCTTCCTCAAAAGCAATAATTACTTGGTCGCCTACTTCTGGCACCACCAAGAAACCGCGGTTTTTTCCCGTATCTCCGTTTCCCGCATTTGGGCTCAGCACCCTCAGCCATTCTGTATGGTCATTTGCGGTGCAGGTCCATTTGAACTGGACTTTTATCCTTCCCTGTTTTTTTGGGTCGTTGTTGTCCATTACCGTGGCCAATTGCATATCTGGATTTGGGCGTTCGGCCTTGACCCCGGGCATCCGTTCGGTATCTCCCGCTATGGCCTCGAAACTGTTGGTATAGTGCCCAACACCATCGATATGGTGGTAAATGGTCTTTACCAAGAACTTGCCGAAATCTTCTGTAACAAACCCGAGCGCCTTTCGGTTGCTCATCTTGATATCTACCAGGCCGCCAATCTTTACCTGCGGATTGTCGCCACTACAGCTGATCTTCAGCAGACCTGCTTCCATGGCTTTCTGCTCATGTTCTACAAAATCGCTGATGTCTTTCTGCGTATTGGCGCGCGTAACTAGCGGTTCGTTTGCCACTTTGCTGTAGGTAATGTTAGAGGCGGTGATGGCACTGGCCTTATCTGGATTGCCGTTTACCTTCCCCTCGCCGTTTGCGGTTAGCATTTCGTCTGCCTTTGGGTTATAGGCAAATTTTTTGTACTTCAGCGGTGCTATCTGTATGCCGTACTGTATATTGCTCAAATCTCGCCCATAAACCAACGTGGTCTCGGGCAGCTCATCTGGTTTGCCAAATTGCAGTTCCTTTCCATTGTAGTAAAACCATTCGTGGTATTGTGCACTCAGGCGATTTATAAAGTCAAAATCGCTCTCGCGGTATTGGATCATGTAGTCTATTGGCGAGGTTCTGCTCGGGGTAATCTTCATCGTAAGATCGTTCATGGCTACATCATCTGCGGCTAGCTCGATGATGTTCTTTAACGATTTGTCCAGATAAGAGCCAAGATCGGGACCTCGATCCAACAAAATGGTGGGGCTGCTTCCGCTGATCACAATATCGCCTATCGTTCCGTGTGCTTTGGCCAACTCTACCTTGGTAATCATCCCTTTGAACTGGTTCTCCTCGCCCAGAATATTCCCAAACTGTATGGCAATACTTTTACCTATAAAATTCTTGGAGTTTTCTATCGTAATAGGACTCGCAGATTCCATTTGGTCTTGGTTAAAACGCAGCTCGAAGGTGTGGTGCTCATTAAAACTTTGGTAAAGATTTAAACTAGAAAAAGTTAATATTTCTGTTCCTTCTATATTTATCTCTACAATTACTTTATGTTCCATAGTGTTTGTTTATTATTTATTCCCACTAAAAATTAATTGAGTTTCTGTACACGGTAAACCACAATTTTAAATAACCCGGGATAAAAATGTGTTTCGTACGGCAATCTTGCAATTGGTCTTTTCAGTATGGCAGCAATAGTTTTATCATTGTAGGGATGCACTTCTATTGTTAAACCCTTCGCAATATAACCATTTCCTATCATGGTGTCTATTTCTGTGGGTTTTACATGAATACAGCCATGGGATTCTACTAAATTAAAATTTTGTTTTTTGCTGGTCGATGCCTCGTCACCTGGTGTGGTATGGATAAAATCGCCAAGAATATGTTCCTTCCCGTCCATCTTCCAATCGTGATTGGTGTCTTTAAAATATTTTACAGAAACATGGCCAAAATCATTAAATACCCAAAATCGTGGCGAAAGGTTTCTTGGTATGTTATAAAGTGTTTGATACTCGAACATCAACAACATCGTCAATTTACTTTCATTGTCTTTGTACGCTCCAAAAATTTTATTTACACTACTTAATTTAGTCCAAGCATTGCCTTTTTTTATCAGGGTAACCCCATCTTTAGTCATCATTGGCGTACCCCACGCCACGCCAGACCAAAATGCATATCTGCCATAGCTAACATGTTTGGCAATGCTTTGTATTACAAACCTACCTGCTGTAGTGGGTGTCATGTCATTTCCATCGCTACCTTTTTGGATGGTAGATGGCCCACCATGAGCATCGTATTCTCTTATCTTGGTTAATATAAAACCCATAGTTGGTAGCTCAACAATTTATAATTTTAACTAATACTTTTTTTTACTTCTTCATCTAATTGCCTCTTTCTAACTCCTTATTGGGCATTTCCTTCAGCTTTGTGTTTGTTATTTCAATTTGACTTATAGGATTGGCAGGTGCTGTACCAAAATCTCTAGCAGAAACTGTTAAAGAAACTTCCGCATTTTTATTTTTTAAATGTGATGACAGATCTAACCAAACTGGATCTGGTATTTTCGGCCGTGGAACAATGTTGCTCTCTGGAACAATTGGGCCAAAACGATTGATTATTTTCTCGAAATTTAGATTTCTTCTAAAAATCTCGGGTGCGTAAATCTGTACCGTGTTTGCGAATGGCTCTTTATGATACATGTAAATACCTACATAAATACTGTCTGGACTCTGAGCACCACCCTGCCTGTAAACGGCAAGTGGCAGTTGTTCAGAAAATCTTTTTTGGGTATTAGCCAACGACTCTACGCTGTAATTGCCTGCTTCCATCTGATGCGCTACACTATCTATAAAAGCGAATAGTAAAACGGTTGTGTCTTTTTTGGCATCTAGATTTTGGGAATGCGATTCCGCATACTTTCCAGTGCTTTGGGTACAACCTGCCAATACCAATGCAAACAGACAAAAGATCGTCACACGGGTTGTTATCATTAACTTGTTGATTTGTGAGGTTTGTATGTAATTCGATTTTTTAGGATAAGACACATACAAATTATTGTTACCCTTAATAATGATGTACTGGAAATTAAATACATAACATTTCTTTAAAAGAAGTGCTATGTATTTAATAAGATTTACCTGTTATGCCTTTGGCCAGTCGTTCTCGTGCTCGGCGTTGCCAATCTTTAGCTTGCGCGCCGAGATGACAAAACTCAATGACATCGGGTTTGCTCCTAAAATAGAGATTCCCTCATTGTACTGAATCAGGTAACCGTCCTCGAAAGACAGTTCCTTCATTTTTGCATCCTCTTCTGATTTTTTGAAGGTGATGTGCCCCGCTAAAGGCTTGTACTGGTTGTTTACCATAGATTCGATTACAGAGGTGTCTTCTGTAGATTCTACCTCTACCTGGATAGTACCGCCATAGACGCCGGATGATGGGCGACCTTTGGCATCTACATCCCTGCTAAGGGAGAAACTGCACTGTAATACGTCAAATTCTTTTGATCCGATAGTGATCCTCGCTTTGAAAGCCATGCTTTTAATGTTTTAATTGTGAATGATTTTTCCGCACAGATTTTCTGCACGCACTTGTTTTTTTTACGACAGCTTACTTCCCAGTTGGCCAATCGTTTACATGTTCTGCACTGCCTACTTTCAGTTTGCGTGCAGAAATTACAAATTTTAGGCTCATGGGCGTATCACCCAAAATGTTCAGCCCCTCAGAATACTTCACGATGTAACCATCCTCGAAGCTTACTTCCTTCATCTTTGCATCTTCTTCTGATTTCTTGATCAAAAGACTCCCGCTCAAAGGTTTGAATTGGTTGTTCACCATCGCCTCAACCACAGAGGTGTCCTCGGTAGATTCTATCTCCACATCTATGGTACCACCATAAACGCCAGAAGATGGCCGTCCCTTTGAATCGACATCGCGGTTAAGTGAATAAGAACAGTTTAGCACATCATGCTCTTTGCCCATCAGGGTTAATCTTGCTTTGAAAGCCATTACATTATAATTTAAGTGTCTGGCGCTAACCATTAGCGCCTTTGTATCTAAGGTAACACATCTAACTTAAAATTGTTGTAAAAATGTCAAACTTTTTTTCAACAATTGGTGCGAAGAGGTTAAGGTTGAGACCGAGGTTTAGGTTAAGATAGAGGTTAAGACCAAGGTTGAGATTGAGATTGAGGTTAAGACCGAGGTTAAGGTTAAGGTTAAACTTTGCCCATTGCTCATTGTTCTTTGCTCCTTATTCCTTGCTCTTTACTCTTTTATTCCTCGTTCCTAAATCTGTTTAAACCCAAAATTGAACAGCTTTTGCAGCCATTTCTTGCTGTAGTTATTCTCGAGATCGTATAAATGTCCGATGGTACTGGTATGCACAGGCCTAATTTGCCGCTTCTCTAGCATAATTTTCTTTACCGGTAGATAGGTTGGCTTTTGATTCTCCTGCCAATCCTCCCATGCCTTGCTGTCAAGAATAGAAATGATCCGTGCCGTTTTTCCAGAAAAGTTGTTTTTTGTGTCAAAGATCTGGTCGGGAATGAATATCCGATCAAAAAACCCTTTTATCTTGGTATTGATGGACATTTTATAGACCGGGCAAAAAATGGCAATGTGCGCGGCATCAGCAATCGTCTTTATGGCAATCTGTAATCCTGGTTCAGGCACGCTTTCCTTCAGTCCAAAAGTTTTATTCGGATTAAAAATAACATCTGCGATAGCCAATTCCCTTATAGTTGCCCCAGATTCCCTTGCACCTCGTATATAGGCGTTCATCAAGGCCCGGGTGATCGGACTTTTATCAATATCGGCATTGATGATCAGTACATTTTTCATTAGCTCACAAAAGTAAGGAGTTATTTAACATTACACACTCCTTAATTTAACCGAACGTCTTTTTTGGGTAGATAGTTTCGTCATGGTCAAAACGCATTCGCAGAAAACCCCGACATATTGAGAATCCGAACTCTAACCAAATAAACTACGTTCTATCTTTCCTTTATGTCTCAAAAATACGTCTTAAAAACTATGTTCCATATATTTACATATAGACGTTTTTAAAAACATTGGATATGCGAGGGCAAGCACACAGGATTAGCATCTAGATTTGCAGATGGATGCGCTTAATAAAATTGATTTAGATAATCATATTCATGAAGAAATTCTCCGGTAAATCTTATAGCGGAGATTAAAGATTTTGTCTCAACTAGGATTTGATGTATTGAACTCTAAATACAATTTAGAGTTAATATATTTCTAACTACTAACATCTAACCACTTTTTAACCGCATTAAGGATTGTAGGGGTTCAGTTTACCGCATTTTCGCGGTACACCGTAGCGAAGCGTAGCCCCGAAAAGCCTGACTGTTTTTGAGGCCGTTGAAGCCGGAAAAAGAGGAATGCCAGAAGAAAGTTGAAGGTTTAAGGTGGAAGGTAAAAAAATCCGAGGTCGGGGGTCAGAGGTCAGAAGCCTAATCGGTCAGCGCTTCTCAACGAATCAGAAAAGCAATCTCACTTCTTCACTGTTATCCCAATAGCAGTGAGAATTTATCGGCTGTATCCAGTTCTGATTTTAGGAAAACAATGTCCGCGTCAAAACTAATCCGAATGCGTGCCCGTTCTCACAAGTTCTAAAAGCATCACCTTTTCGTTTTCATCCCAAATGAGTAATACATCGGGTTTTACATGGCATTCCAAATAGCCAATGTAGTCACCCGTTAACTTATGAACTTTATGCTTGGCGTATAAACCTTTGTGTCCTGTCTCTTCAAGAATTCTAAGCACTTTGGTTAAGGCATCAAAATCTTTTAAACTACGTTCTTTCAAGAGTTTGGCATCTTTAAGAAATTTAATGGTGTAAATTATCTCAAACACAACTATATTAATTTTAACAATTCATCTACATTTTTGACGCTAATACCCTTCCCTGCTTTGAGTTGATGCATAGCCTTAATCGTTTGCTTATTGGGGACATTACTCTCGGATCTAAATGGAACCTTAAAAGCTTTGGCAAACGCCTTCAAGGCCGACAACTGTTCTTCATTTTTTGGCTGAAATATTAATGCTTCCATAACTACAAATATACTAAATTTAAAAAATTACTTCTCGCAAATATCTTTAAAGAAAAACCAAGAAAATTCTCGCAAATCTCAAGTAAAAGTCCAAGCTGAAAGTAAAAGATCCGTAGTAGGAAGTCAGAAGCCTAAACGGTCAGCAGGTCTCAAATCTCATGTCCCAATCTCATTTCTCCCGTCTAATTTCTATAACCTATATTTGTTAAAATTGATTTATTGATATGCAAGAAATTAAGCAATATGTTGAAACGCATAAAGATCGTTTCTTAGAAGAATTATTTGAACTGTTACGGTTTCCATCGGTAAGTGCCGATCCGAAATACAAAGCTGACGTGCTTAAAACGGCAGAATTTGTTGCGGAGAAACTCGTAGAGGCTGGTGCTGATGCGGTTGAGGTTTGTGAAACTGCTGGTTACCCAATTGTGTATGGCGAAAAAATTATAGATAAAAATCTGCCTACGGTTTTGGTTTACGGTCATTATGATGTACAACCTCCAGAACCTTTAGAACTTTGGCATACGCCTCCTTTCGAACCAACTGTACGTGATGGAAAGATTTACGCTCGTGGCGCCTGCGACGATAAAGGTCAATTTTACATGCATATAAAAGCTTTTGAGTTGATGATGCAGACCCATACTTTGGCTTGTAACATAAAGTTTATGATAGAGGGCGAAGAAGAAGTTGGCTCTAACAACCTCGGCATTTTTGTTAAAGCCAATAAAGAAAAATTAAAGGCAGATGTGGTGCTCATTTCTGATACTTCCATGCTTAGTATGGAGCATCCTTCTTTAGAAACTGGTTTACGCGGGTTGGCCTACATGGAAGTGGAAGTTGTTGGGCCGAATAAAGATTTACACTCTGGCGTTTATGGCGGCGCGGTCGCAAATCCCGCTACTATTCTTTGCCAAATGATTGCTTCTTTGCATGATGAAAATAACCACGTAAACATTCCAGGATTTTACGACAAGGTTATCGAATTAACTGATGAAGAAAAAAAGGCGTTAAATTCTGCTCCACACGATAATGAAGAATATAAAAAAGACTTGGGAATTGATGAAGTTTGGGGTGAAAAAGGTTATTCTACTTTAGAGCGAACAGGTACGAGACCAACTTTAGAAGTTAACGGAATTTGGAGCGGCTACACTGGCGAAGGTGCAAAAACCATACTGCCAAGTAAGGCAAATGCAAAAATTAGCATGCGTTTAGTACCTAAACAAAGCTCTGAAGAGATTGCAGAAATTTTTACCAAGCACTTTCAAAGCATTGCGCCAAAAACGGTTAAAGTAAAGGTTACGGCACATCATGGTGGCGAACCGGCTGTTACACCAACCGATGGTATTGCCTACCAAGCTGCAGAAAAAGCCATACAAGATAGTTTTGGTAAAAAGGCGATCCCGACAAGAGGTGGTGGAAGTATTCCGATAGTTTCTTTATTTGAAGATGTTCTTGGTTTAAAAACAGTGCTTTTTGGCTTTGGGTTAGATAGCGATGCCTTGCATTCGCCTAACGAAAAGTACAACATTTACAATTATTATAAGGGCATAGAGACGCTGCCTTTATTCCACAAGTATTTTGCAGAACTGAGTAAATAATTTACTATTTTCAACAAATCTTTAAAGCTCCAAATTAACTTTGGAGCTTTATTTTAATTTTAACACATGAAACTTTACTTATCTATTTTAGCATCTGCTGTATTATTGTCAGCATGTAGCGTCCAGAAAACGGCTGTTAAAGAGGCTTCTTCTAAAAAAATGTCTGGCAATCCTATTTTTCCGGGTTGGTACGCCGATCCAGAAGCGGCTATTTTTGGCAACGAATATTGGGTTTATCCAACCTTTTCTGATAAATATGAAAAACAAACGCACCTTGATGCCTTTTCCTCAAAAGACCTAATTACTTGGACGAAGCATCCTTCTGTGGTAGATACTTCTGAAATAAAATGGGCGCATAAAGCCATGTGGGCGCCAGCTATTGTAGAAAAAGACAAAAAATATTACCTGTTTTTCGGCGCTAACGATGTGCAGAAAGACTCGGAAATTGGCGGTATTGGCGTAGCGGTATCAAACAAACCAGGCGGCCCGTTTAAAGATTTACTTGGCAAACCTTTGGTTAATAAAAATGTAAACGGCGCCCAACCTATAGACCAGTTTGTTTTTAAAGATAAAGATGGCCAATATTATTTAATTTATGGCGGTTGGGGGCATTGCAATATCGCGAAGCTAAAAAACGATTTTACAGGTTTTCTGCCATTTGATGACGGAGTTACTTTTAAAGAAATTACGCCAGATAAATATACAGAAGGTCCATATATGTTCATGAAGAATGGAAAATACTATTTTATGTGGAGTGAAGGCGGTTGGACTGGCCCAGATTATTCTGTTGCTTACGCCATTGGCGATTCTCCTTTTGGCCCTTTTAAACGAATTGGTAAGATTTTACAGCAAGACGCTTCAATTGCAAGGGGAGCCGGACATCATTCTGTTATGCATAATGAGAAAAGCGACAAGTATTACATCGTTTATCACCGTAGACCGCTGACGGAAACTGATGGAAACCATAGAGAAACCTGTATAGATGAAATGAAGTTTGATGCAAACGGACTTATTTTGCCAGTAAAAATCACGAAAGAAGGCGTTGCGGCAGATAAATTATAACATAATTTTTACTTGGAAATTGGAACGTAGCACTTGCGAGTTCCAATTTCCAAGTTTCTTAATTGTCTTTTAGCAACATCCCGGAGGGCAACAAGCTGCCGCAGGTTTTTCTGCATAAACCGTAATGCTAAAAATCCCTGTATCTCCTTGCTTAAAATTGTTCAGCTCTTCTGGGTTTAAATATTTTTGCAAAATATCATCTGGAATGTTGATGGGCTTTTCTTTTTGAATTGTTATATTTTCAAACCCGCTGGAGCCAATTAAATCCAGATAATCTTGTTTTTGAATAGCACCAGCGACACAACCTGCATACATTTCGGCATCGCTACGCAGCGCAGAAGGCAAACCGCCAACTAGCACCACATCCGAAATGCTAAAGTGTCCGCCGGGTTTTATTACCCTAAAAATCTCTTTAAAAACCGCAGCCTTATTTGGCAAAAGATTCAACACGCAATTGCTTACCACCACATCGGCCATATTTGCTGTAACCGGCATTTGTTCTATATCGCCCTCTCTAAATTCCACATTGTTAAAACCAAGCTCATCGGCATTTTTTCTGGCTTTTTTAATCATCTCTGGCGTAAAATCTATGCCTATTACTTTTCCACTTTCGCCAGTTTCGGCTCGTGCTACAAAGCAATCGTTGCCTGCACCGCTGCCTAAATCTATTACCGTATTACCTGCCTTTATCTTTGCAAATTGTGTGGGCAGGCCACATCCCAAACCCAAATCTGCATCTGCAGCGTAACCGGCCAAATTGCTGTAGTCGTCGCTCATAATGTTATAAACTTCGGTAGAACAACCTCCTGCGCCACAACAAGAAGATTGGTTAACTTCTTTGGTTTGCAGTGCAATCTCTGCATATTTTTGTTTAACGATTTCTTTTAACTGATCTTGATTTTCCATTTATTTTTTTATCTTTAGCAACAAGCGTTGTTCTGATTATCTCTATTTTTTGGGATTAAATTTTCGAAATATGTTTTTAAAGTATCAATGGCTGCCTCATCTACGCAGTAACAAATGGCATTCCCTTCTATATTTCCTTTAATTAATCCCGCGTTTTTTAATTCTTTTAGATGTTGAGAGATCGTTGGTTGGGCTAAAGGCAACTCCTCTACAATATCATTGCAGATGCATTTGCCAACTTTTAACAAGTGCTCTATAATGGCTATCCTAGCGGGATGACCTATTGCTTTTGCCAATCGCGCCATTTGGTTTTGTGCCTCTGAATAATGTTCGGTATTGGTTGCACCCATTTTTAAATATATAATATTGCAATATTACGATGAATAAATTTAACTTTCAACAAGGATGTAAAAAAATGACAGTGCTCTTAACACCGGTTTTTGAAGTAAATCATCCTTAAAAAATCCAAAAACCAATAAAATGGTTGTCCTTCGACTACTTGTCCCGACCATTCGGGAAGCTACCATTGACGTTATTTATAATCAATCGAATATCAAATAATTATAATATTATTTGATTTCCACCACCCCCCTTCATTCGGCCTTTCCAAAAATCACCTCTGCTCTGCCTAACGCTGTGCTAGCCGCACGGGCTTCAAACTTTTTTCTTGATAAAAAAGTTTACAAAAACCGAGCATTTCTGCGAGCTCATGAATGCAAATAAAACAATAAACACTAATGAATAAATCAAGGCTGGCACCCCTTTGGGTAAAAATTCGCCAAGCTGTTCAATATCGATGCTTCGAGGCCTTTCCCTTGGCTTATTCCCGCGCAAGGCTGCGAATCCTCTTCGTAGCTGCAAAGTGTCCGGTTTCTGCAAGCAGCTTTAGGCGCTTTTTCCTCCAAACTGCTGCTAGGCCAATCCCACCGGGCTGGCTATAGCGAGCTTAAACAAAAACGTCATTTATATTGATTTATATGAAATATATTAAACCTCAGGATGACACCATTTTATTGGTTTTTCTTTAAGTTAATGACATTGCCCCAACCCCTCCTTGAAAATAGTCGGGGGTTAATTGTTCCTCCAAATTTCTGATTTCTGACTGCTGATAACTTACCGCTCTATAACCTCCAAAAATCCTTACCTTTAACACATGCAAATAGACCCTTTACCCGCTTCTTTTAGCAATTTACCCACAGATATTTTCAATCTCCCAAAGTACGAGGAAATAGAGCTAAAAAAGCCACACTTAGACTACTGGAAAATCATCCTCTTTAAGACTTTGATTTTCTCCTTGTTGCTGGTAATTGGCGCTGCATGTCTTATTTTCTTTAATACAGATTTACAACCCTTTTGGATATACATTTCAGCAGCACTTGCCGTATTTTTTCCATTGTTGTTTTGGTTAAAAAAAGCTGGTTTCAACAAGCGCGGGTACGCAATGAGAACGCATGACGTGATTTACAAGCAAGGGCTCATCCAACAAGAAACAACAATTATTCCTTTAAACCGCATTCAGCATATAGAATTGAATGAAGGTTTGCTAGAGCGCTATTTCAAATTGGCGGCGCTGCAAATTTTTACCGCTGGCGGGCAAACCGGCCATTTAAACATAGAGGGAATTCCGGTAGAAGAAGCCAAAAGCATACGCGATTTAATTTTGCATAAAATGGAAAAACTACCAAAACCAACGGCCAGTTAAAATGGAATTATCATTCGACAAACCGCAAAGACAATCGGCTGTAGGCATTGTAATTATGGCGGCACACACCGCATTTCGAATTCTAAAAAGCTTATTCTTTGTCATTATACTACTCGTAGTAAAATCGCCTGGTGTGTATGTGGCCTACACTTTTATAGGGTTAAGCGCTATTGTGGTGGCCAGTTTGGTGTACGCATATTTCAGTTACTTGCGCTTTACCTTTTACCTAAACGAAGCCGATAAGGAATTTGTGGTAGATAAAGGAATTTTTAATAGAGACCATTTGGTTATTCCCTTAGAGAAAATTCAACAGGTAAACATTACGCAAGATATTTTGCAAAAAATAATTGGCGTATATGGTTTAAAAATAGATACCGCTGGTGCCAAAGGCGAAGAAGTACACATTAGGGCAATTACAGAATTCGCTGCGATCGGCCTAAAGAAACATCTGCTCGTTGCAAAGAATGAAACTGGTGCAGAACAACTTACTACCGAAAAAGAAACGCTAACAGAAAGCAAGCCGCTTGTAGAAATAAGCAATAAAACACTGTTAAAGGTTGGCTTAACTTCCCACTACGGGCAAAGTCTCTTCCTACTTTTATCTTTCTTTTATTTTGTGTGGTATGAAGGGAATCATCTGGCAGAAGCATTTAAACTAGATAAGAACCAACTCGAAGCGACAGCAATGGGTTTTGTAGGCGTTTTGTCGGTATTTATCTTGGTGGCCATTTTTCTACTTGCCTTATTGATCATTAATTTGGTTCGGACTTTTTACAGGTATTTTGAACTTCAGGTCAGTGTTCAAAACCGAAACTTGCTTATCTCTTCTGGCTTTATTGCCAAAAAAAACACCATTCTTAATCCTAATAAAGTTCAAATAGCTTCTTACAGTCAGAATTATTTCCAAAGAAAATTAGACCTTGTAAATTTAACCATCAAGCAACCCCATTTTGGCGGTGCGAAGAGAAAGGGAGGTTTACAGGGTTCGGTTATTCATTTGCCGGGTTGTAGCCCGAGTGAAAAAGACGAGTTGATGCTGCTTATTTTAAGCAAATTACCGCAAGGCGGCAATACTTTTTTACCTAACTGGCGCTTTGTAAACCTGCCCAATTTCTTTAAGATTTTTCTACCTGCATTAATTTTTTTCTTTGTGGCGATAAACAATGTAGAAATTAAACCTTATTTAAATTTTGTTTGGATTTATCTTGTTATTGGTTTGATTATGGTTTATATCAGCTACAGAAACCATAAGTTAATGGTAAGCGAAGATTTTATTGTGAAGCAAAAAGGAATTTGGGACATTTCTCAGAATATCTTAAAACCGAGCAATATCCAATCCATCACGGCTTTTCAATATCCTTGGCATAAAGGCATAGACGTTGGTCATCTAAATTTGCATACTGCCGCCGGCATCATCCATTTTAAATACGGGAATTACACAGAGATTAAGCTACTGGTAAATTATTGGTTGTATTTGGTCGAAAAAAGTGAAGAGAATTGGGGATAAATAGAGTTATGGGTTGAAGGTTGTGGGTTAGGGGTTAGGGGAAAAAGTTGCGTGTTACAAGTTACAAGTCTGGGCGCAAACCTATTGAGTAAAAGAGTAAGGAGCAAAGATTAAAGACGTGCTGGCCAGCAATTAACCGACTAACTAACTCAACGCCTAACTTCTAACCTCTAACCACTTCCTTATCTCTAACCCATTTAAAGTATCAAGATAACCGACTCGCCTTCATAGTATCAAGTAGTTAGTATCAAGTATCAAGATAACCGACTTAACGACTAAACAACTCAACGTCTTCGTGGTATTAAGTAGTTAGTATCAAGATAACCGACTTAATCGAACCAACTAACCGCTAACCATCTAACCCCCAATGTCAGTAACTTAAGCAATTTTTCTGTCAGTCTGAGCCTGTCGAAGACCGTCCACAAATCAAAAACTAACAAAATGATTGTCTCGTCCTAAAATAGGTTTACATTAAAATGTAAACAAATGGGGCAAAAATTAATAGAAAAAGAGGTTATCGTGGCTGAGTATTTAGCAGGCC
>NZ_JBEPPD010000032.1:0-18107 GCF_040547165.1 Pedobacter sp. UYP30
TAAAGAGACAATCTTTGATAATCTATTTAAAAGAATGATAAAACATCAACATATTGGTTGGAAATCTATTGTAGTGCCTAAGTAAGTAACTCGATAAACATTTATTGGCGTTTGAAATTTGGATATGATGAAAAACTATTCTTTGCTCCAAGTAGTACCCTCTTTGCTATCTTTAAGTTTTATGCCGATTTGCTGCAGACCAATCCTAATTTTATCAGAAGTTGCATAATCCTTATTCTCTTTGGCTTCGGTTCTTAACTGGATAACCATATCTAACACTTCCTTTAAATTGCCACTATCATTGCTTTCGTCTTTAAGCCCAAGTACATCGAACACGAAATTTTGTACCAGCTCTTTAAGTTTATTTAAGCCTTCGGCCGATATGTTTGCCTTGCCATCGTAAATGTTGTTAATCATTCTAACGGCCTCGAAAAGTTCTGCAATAAGCACGGGGCTGTTAAAATCATCATTCATGGCCAGTAAGCAACGAGTTTTCAAGGCATCGAAATCAAAAGAATTTTCACCAGAAACCGATAACTTATCTATTAAAGTTACTGCTGCCATTAACCTTTTAAATCCTTTTTCTGATGCTTCTAAAGCTTCGTTAGAAAAATCTAGGGTGCTGCGGTAATGTGCTTGCAGCATAAAGAATTTAACCGTCATCGGGCTGTAGCCCTTTTTTAATAATAGGTGGTTGCCCGTAAACAATTCTTCTGGCAAGAATCCGTTGCCGGCAGATTTAGACATTCTTACGCCATTTACGGTAAGCATATTGGTATGCATCCAATATTTTGCAGGCTGAGTATGGTTGCAAGCTTCGCTTTGCGCAATTTCATTGGTGTGGTGCGTTGCCGCTAAATCCATTCCACCGCCGTGTATGTCAAATTCGGCTCCCAAATATTTTTCGCTCATGGCAGAGCATTCTATGTGCCAACCCGGAAAACCCAAGCCCCACGGCGAAGGCCACTGCATCAATGTTTCTGGCTTTGCTTTTATCCAAAGTGCAAAATCTAACCGACCATGTTTTTCATCTTGTCCGCCAAGCTCGCGCGTGTTGGCGTACATGTCTTCTAAGTTTCTATTGGTAAGGATGGTATAGTTGTACTTTTCGCTGTATTTTTTCACGTCAAAATAAACCGTTCCATTAATCTCGTAGGCATATCCGTTGGAGATAATCAACTTTATCATCTCAATTTGCTCTAAAATATGCCCTGTGGCTGTTGGCTCTATGCTTGGCGGCAGTGTGTTGAACATGCGCAACACCTCGTGGAAACCGAGTGTATACTTTTGCACAATCTCCATCGGTTCTAGCTGCTCTAATTTGGCGCGTTTAGCAAATTTATCGTCGCCTTCATCTCTATCGCCCTCTAAATGACCTGCATCGGTAATGTTTCGAACATATCTAACCTTATAGCCCAAATGGCTTAAATACCTAAAAATAAGGTCGAAAGAAACGAATGTACGGCAGTTGCCCAAATGCACATCGCTATAAACCGTAGGGCCGCAAACATACATGCCAACACCAGGCGCATGTAGGGGTACAAATTGCTCTTTTTTTCGCGTTAACGTGTTGTATAGGTGTAGGCCATTATCCATGCGGCAAAGATATGAAATAAGGAGAATGTATTTAACACTGGCCTATCAATAACAAATCTCAACCAGCAATGCCAATTGAGATTTTCAGTTTAAAATTGATTAGTTTGATGTTAATCTTTCAACTTGTTTTTAAATACTTTTTCTAACTTTTTTAACTTCGGCAAGATAACCAACCGGCAATAAGGCGCAGAGCCATTCTTGTTGTAATAGTCTTGATGATAGTTTTCTGCCACGTAGAAAGGTTTAGCTGGTTCGATTACGGTAACAATCTTTTTGCCCAACGCATTAATTTTGTTAAGGCGTGCCAAATAACTTTGGGCAGTAGTTTTCTGCTCTGGCGTATTGTAAAAAATAACCGAGCGATATTGTGTTCCTTCATCTGCCCCTTGGCGATTTAAGGTTGTAGGATCATGACTTTTCCAAAAAACCTCTAATAAATCGGTGTAGCTTATTTTTGCAGGATCGAAGGTAATTTGGCTTACCTCTGCATGGCCTGTAGCGCCACTACAAACTTCTTCGTAAGTAGGGTTTGCCAAGGTGCCGCCTTCATAACCAGATTTAACAGAAATAACACCCTTTAGTTTTTGGAAAATTGCTTCTGTGCACCAAAAACATCCCATGCCGAATGTGGCTTTTTCAGTCTTTTTGTTTTGTGCTTTTAGGTTGTTAATGGCTAATAGTGATATTAAAATTAAAATTATCTTTTTCATGTATGTATGTTTATATGCAGACATCCTTACTTAAATGGATGTTCACTTAATTTAAGCAAATTACCGACCTAAAATTCAGAAACTGTGATGGTTTTAATTTTATGACATTGTGTAGATTACATGAATTACCGGTTCTGCAGATGTTAGCAACCTAACCGTTTGTTTGTTACTACGTTGTAAGTTTTGGGAGCTTCTGTAACGCTATTTGTGCGTAATTCTTAGTAAATTCGTTATTTAAGAAAATAAAATATGAGCACTCCATATATCCCCTGTTTAGATTTAGGCGCATACATTAACGGCAGCGAAACCGAAAGGAAGAAATTTTCTGATGATTTGGGTCGAGCTTTTAACGATTCTGGTTTTGCAACCATTACCAACCACGGCTTAAGTCAGGATTTAATAGAAGAGCTTTATAGAAATGTTAAAGCAGCATTTGCTTTACCCGTAGAAACAAAACGGAAATACGAAAAAGTTGAATTAGCTGGGCAGCGAGGATATACGAGCGCCGGGAAAGAAACAGCCAAAGGTGCTAAAACGCCAGATTTAAAAGAGTTTTGGCAAATTGGCCAAGAGGTTACTGATGGAGACGTTGTTAAGACACAATATCCAGATAATGAAGTATTGGAAGAATTGCCAGATTTTAACAAGGTTACCATGCAGGTGTATAAAAAACTTGAAGAAAATGGCGCTTATTTATTAGAGGCTATTGCGACGTATTTAACTTTGCCCTTAAATTATTTCGATGCCTTTGTGCATAACGGCAACTCTATTTTACGTGGCATTCATTATTTCCCGATTGAAAATCCCGAAATTATGCCTGCCGATGCGGTTAGGGCGGGTGCTCACGAAGACATTAATTTAATTACGTTATTAATTGGCGCAAGCGCCGATGGTTTAGAGGTATTAACAAGAGGTAACGAATGGTTGCCGATTAAAGCTGCACATACAGATATTGTGGTAAATGTGGGCGATATGCTGCAAAGATTAACCAACAATAAATTAAAGTCGACAACCCACAGGGTGGTAAATCCGCCGCGCGAGCTGATGAAAACTTCGCGTTTTTCGGTGCCGTTTTTCCTACATCCAAAAAGCGAAATGGATTTGGCCAGTTTGCCGAACACCATTGATGCCGAACATCCAAAAATCTATACCGATATGACTGCAGGCGAGTATTTGGACGAGCGATTGAAAGAAATAGGGTTGAAGAAATAGGTGGGAGGTTTTATAGAAAAATCACTATTTAACTATTTCCTTCTGCCATTTCAATCAATTTTTTTGTAGTTTTCCAATTACGTGTGGTAGCGCCAACTTTTAGCTTTGCTTCTAAAAAAGTGTTGTGAAGCTTTGTTTTTCCGTAGCCATTGGGGCAGTATAGATAAATGGCGTCATCCGCGAAAGCGATAATTTCATCGTCTTGCTTCTTTTGTTCGATAAGCTCTAACGAATATTGTTCGGGTTTTCCAGCTAAAAACGTCACATGAAAAAACGCCTCATTTTTGGCTGCATCTTTTAAGAATGGATTGTTTGCAATAATTTTTTTTAATTTTTGCACAGAAAGCACAAAAACAGGCACTTCGAATTCAAACTCTTTTTTTATTTGTGTCGATATGCTTTCGGCAATCTTTTTTTCGCTGTGCTCTTCTGCCCGAAATACCACATTACCGCTTTGTATATAACTCGAAACTTTATCGTAACCAAGCTTTTCGTACAGTGTACGCAGCGCTTCCATCTTTATAATTTTATGACCGCTTACGTTAATTCCGCGAAGCATGGAAATGTAGGTTTGCATAGTTAATTCATTTTAATTGCCTATAGACTGAGGTTGAGGTTAGGGAGCTCATTTCAACTTATCCCGATACAAAGAAATACAACGCTTAAATAAATCCAAAGTAACGAAAAAACAATGTGCATGATTGTTTCAAAGGTCTTTCCTTTCCACAAGTCTTCGGAGTAGCCAAAAAATTGGATAAAAAGTCTTATTCCCCAAAATAGACCGAGGCCTAATGCTATTTTTTTACCAAGATTGGTTTGGATAAGTTCGCTTGCTGAGGTTAAACAGAGCAAGCCCATTAAAAAAACTATCAGCGCGATAAAAAAAGTATGTACCGTCATCATTTGTCTGTTTACCAAACTCAACGATTTAAGTTCTACTTTCCAATTAAAAAACTTAGGAAAAACGACGTGAATTAACGCCAACAGAATTAAAAGGACGCCAATTATTTTAAGTTGAAATTCCATTTTAACTAAGCGCTACAATTAAATACAGACATAAATGGGGTAAATTTGGTTTCGTTAAAAGAAGTAAAACCAGCTTTCTTGAAAGCCATTTGCCAGGTAGAACGAGAAAAGAAGTGTGTAAATCCAACGGAGAAAGCAACGAAATTTGGGAAATCTCTCAAATGTTCAACCATAATTACTTTGCCATTTTGTTTGCAAACGCGATGGCACTCTTTTAAAAACTGAATTTTTTCTGCATCAGCTCTTATTTCATGCGCAGCAGACAAAAGGAAAACAACATCAACCGAATTATCTTTTAACGGTATTGAATTGGATGTTATTTGCTGTGTGTTAGGATAGACTAAACTTACTTTTCGGGCCCTTACAATTGCCGGTTCTGTGTGTCTTTTTGCATCGTAAAAATCATAAACTTTTAAATCAGATTTTGGGAAATGTTTTTTAATGATAAAGCTAGTTTCATCAAAGCCGGCATTAATGTTAAGGAATTGGTTTGTACCCGAATCCACAATTGAGTATTTCTTTAACCAGCGGAAATCATAATAACCAGAAAAATCATACACGTAAGCAGATACAATTAAGGGCATAATTAAGCCATAACTAAATGCGGCTATAATTATCCAAAGTAAAAGAATAGACCAACCAAAGCATGTAAAGCTAGCTATAATTAAGGCCAGAACAATTAGCCCTATTATGTAAAAGTGTCTATTAAAACTTAAAATATTTAATACTCCTTGAAATGGCTTCCTTTTTATTTCCATCGTTCAGTTTTACCTTTCTTCCAATAATATGGAATATTTTTAATTACAAAGGCATTTGCTAAGCAAGAGTTTTGCAGGTTCAAAGAATCTAGAAACTCAAAATGGAAATCTATAATTTTTACCGGCGCAGGAGTCCAGTTTTCTCTAACACCTTCAATTACCAACACCTCTTTTGTGTTTTCGTTGTAAGTAAAAGTAAAAGGCAACGGTCCCGCAAATCTTCTTGCTTCTTTCCAATCGGCGAATGGGGAGTTTTCCGGCAGCGCAATTTCGGCGTCTGTCTTTTCTACAGAGATTTTAAAGTTGGATTTAATCGAATTTATTTCCGTAGTGTTTGGTTTTTCTATCTGATTAATGTCTGTTGTTGTATAGTTGTAATGGGTAAAAATATTCCCCACAATTTCCATTTTCTTTTTATTTGTTTCTGATTTTAAAATGTACAAACCACGCAAATTTTTGCCGGCCTTATTTTTATAGCGGACGAATATGCGATAACCAATCAAAAAGAAATCGTTACCCATAAATTTGGGTAATCCCTTTGGACGCAAATCTTTTGTTTGAACCATCGCGATGGCTATAAACGCCCATTTGCCTTGGAAGGTATCGAGGACTAAACATTCGGGAATGAGGTTTTCGAGCTGCTCTTTCGGCACTGCGAAGGTTAAAACTAGCGAACTTTCGAAAAAGGCTTCAACGGCAAATGGATGATTTTTTAAGAAGTTCATTCAGTCTCGAGCTTTAGATTCTTATTCAACACAAATTCGTTGTAGAAAATAAGTGCTATAAAGATAACGGCAAATGCAGCGTTTAGTTTGCCCCAAAGTAATAAGTCTGGCACAAGAAAAAACTCCATTGTATTCATAGTTGCTATCACTACCATTTGAGAAATGGCATTCAATTTAGACTTATAACTTGTCAAAATCCAAACAGCCATAATTATTTCCGAAATTCCAATAACGATGGTTAACGGACGAGCGTATTCATCTCCCAAAATCCTTGCAACTATCTGCTCATGCCGCGGAACGAGATTTAAAACTTTGCAGAATAGTCCGTTTACCAGCCAAACCGCCGCAATTAAAATGCTTAAAGTTTTATGAATGATTTGACTTTTCATTTATTTGGAGCTTGTATTTTCTAAAAATGCCATGTTTATTACTAACCTCATGTAAAGATTTTTGGTTAAGGCAGTAAGCGTTATTTAATTTAGGCTTTCCTTACAAATTCAGATTTTAAAGCCATAGAACCAAACCCATCAATCTTACAATCAATATTATGGTCGCCATCTGTTAAGCGAATGTTTTTTACTTTTGTTCCTGCTTTAATAGGTTTCGGAGCGCCTTTTACGGGCAAGTTTTTTATGATGATAACCGAATCCCCATTAGTTAGTTCGTTCCCATTTGAGTCGAGTATTTTTAGTAGAACACCGTCTTCAACACGTTCGTTCGCATCCCATTCATTGCTACATTCTGGACAAGCGTATTTCCCTTCTCCTACACCATATCCGTAAGGTGAGGAACATTTTGGACAAGGCTTCATTTCTTCTGACATATTTTATTTCTATTTTTAAGTAGGTCCTGCAAAGGAGTAAATTTTATCCGAAAAAGCAACCGTGATTATCTTTATCTATAATTTCTATTAGTTTTTCTAAGTTCTTAGATTTTGGGAATGGCTCATAAAGTTCCCATTTTCCACTTGCTCGCATCCAATATAAATTCCATTCTTCTTTCGATTTATAAAATCTAATCTTCGCAATCATTGGATGTATTATTTTATCAGGCATTAAATAAACCGGTCTGATTTCAAAGAAGATAGCTACCTGTCCGTCGTAGGAGTAACCGAAATCTAATTTCGCACGCATTTCTAAATCATCCGGGCGTTTAGAATCTGCGTATTTTTTTATGATTGCTTCGTTTGCGTCGATTGCGTTTTTAGTCATTTTATTAGGTTTTTGCTTCTTACAGCCGTTTTTTGAAGTGGAAAGGAGTTAACTTATTCGAAACGTATAATGAGAAAATATTCTTATTTCGTTCGTTTCATTTTTGGCGGATTTTGCAGAGTGTCAAAAACGTCGGCGATTTTACTGAACCCGTTTTCTTTGTCAACAGAATAAATCAATTTGTAATTCTGGAAAACCAAATATCAATATTGAATTTCTCTATCCTCAAGTAGCTCTTCCATTTGGCCAATCTAAGGTGTTTTTGTTAATCTTTTAGGTGTGTTATTAATTCCCTTGATTTTTTTGTAGCTACTTCAGGATTTACAAATTCTGCCGTAAAACTGAAAAATTTCTTCTTATTGACTTTCTGCAAATTCAGGCCAAATAATTTGGCTAGAAGCTCTGCACTCATTTTATATTTATTATTGCGGAAATCAGACTCCGATTGATCAATTCTTTCATTGAATTCTTCGGTAATATGCTCAAATACTCGCACATCAATAGTTGGTTTTTCCTTTTGCAATATTGTTTCAAGTAGAGAAAAGACTTCCTCACTTTGAAGGTTTAAAAATTCTTGCACAAATTCAATTTTTCGTGCTTATAAATTCATCTCAATCTGCTTTTTATCAAAATATGGTCAGTTATCAAATTCCGTAGTGCTTTTAATCTTTTCGCTGTCCCCAGTTTATTGCCAAATTTTCTTCGGGTTTACAATTCAGTTTTTTGCGATGAAATTCATTAGCGTACTTATAGATTACTTTTGTGGAGAGGTAAATCCACCGCATTTAACTTCGAGATGCAGAAGGGCGAAGATTTATAAGAGCGAGCTTTTCTGTCAGTTCCAACTTATTTTCTTCCTGATTATTTTAGTTCCAAATTTCGTTTTTTTCCGTTAAAATAATTGGGGTATTGTCTGTAACGATAATGGTGTGTTCATGTTGCGCCATAAAGCCACCTTTATTTCCTACCATTGTCCAACCATCGTTTAGTGTTTCGGCGTACGTAGATGTTGTTGATATAAACGTCTCAATGGCGACAACACTATTTTTCTTAAATCTTGTCAAATTATATTTGTCTTTAAAGTTTGCAATTTCGGCTGGTGCTTCGTGCAAACTTCTCCCTACTCCGTGCCCAGTTAAATTCTTAATTACTTTGTAGCCACGTTTCTTTGCTTCAGTTTCAATCAGATGCCCGAGTTCAGAGATTCTAACGCCACCCTTTATGTGGTTTATTGCTTTGTGTAAAATATCTTTCGAGGCGTCAACAAGTTTTTGATGTCCGTTCTTGTCTTCGCCAACCACAAAAGAAGCACCATTGTCTGACCAGAATCCGCCTAATTCTGCTGAAACATCAATATTAATTAAATCGCCTTCTTTCAGTATCTTTTCTGCTGATGGTATGCCGTGACAAAATTCGTTGCCAAGGCTAATGCAAGTCCAACCCGGAAATTTATAAGTCATAAATGGAGCAGAATTTGCACCAAAATCTTTTAAAATACTAGCACCATAATCATCAAGTTCTTTGGTAGACAAACCCGGCCGTGCGAAATCCCTCATTTCTTTAAGCGTATAAGCAACGGCGTCACTTATATTCTTCATTCCAATTAATTCTGATTCTGTTGTGATTGACATAATTGTTTATTAGTCGTTGTTGTTTTTAGCTGAGCGCTAACCTTTGCGGGTGTCAACTTGTGTCAAAGTTACACATCATAAGTTTAAATAAAAACAGGTTAATTAGGAGAGAATTAGTGTTGGCTGCGGTAGCGAGATGAAGAAAGATCTTTTTGGGTAACTGAAACGGTTAAGGTCTCGAAGAGCGAACTAGCCGTGCAGTTGAGCTTATTTTTCGCCATAGGGAGTGAAATTTATGTCATACCCATAAGGTTCGTTTTTTGGTGGTTTGACTGCTTCAGTAATATAAATTTCAACTTTGTCGTATGGAGTGAAACCGATTTGTTTGCCGATGCTAAAAAAGATGTCAGCTGCCTCTTGATCAACTGTCGCCCAAATCTTTACTCCAACGTATGCTGGGCCTGGTCGACAAGAATGGCTGTCAATAAGGTCTCCTACTTCACAATTGCCAATGACTGTGAAGTGTTTAAAAGGTGTTGAGGTTTTACCGTATCGTAATTTTAGTTTCCAGTTTTTTAAATCCATGTCCGAATATATTTAAATGCCAATATACCAGCCGTCCAATTAAAGTGGTAGTTGTAACAGGAGTTCCACATCTTTTTGTTTCAATCATTATGTCTTGAATATTCATTTTTCTTCACATGGTTGCAACCCTTTTTGAAATTTTGGTTGATTGGTGGCTTGAAACTTATTTTAAATTTACCTTCTGTCGTCGTGCATTCGGACTAAATTATTTCTTCTAGATCCTATCCATTTATTTCTACGTATTTTTCAGCGTATTACTTGTGCAGTCTCTGGTTCCAAAAAATCTGCGGCTGTGTCTTAACCCCACTAAACTTAGTGAAAAGTGATGAAGGAAGCACAAGCAGTTTTCTCAAAATTCATTAAGTCTATGGTTAGCGTTATTTTTGGTGCTAGGTTGCACATATATTCAATATAATTGTTTTTTTGTCGGCAAGAAAACCTATGAATAGGTACTGGTCTTCTTGATTAACTATATGCCGAGTAAAGCCATCTATTATTTGTTCAGTTTTAATAGTTCCCATTACTTTAATTAATTCTTCAGACATCGTAATGTCATCCTGCGTGATTTTTGAAATACGGGTATCTTTGCTCAATTCATTTAGCAGTTTAAGATAGTCGCCTTTCGAAAGTTCGATTAGTGATGCAGAACAGTAATCGCCGTGAAAATCAGGGTAGGACGTCTCTTTACGAATAATGGTCGTAGATTTCGGAGCTTCTCTCAATGTTACTTCTTTAAATTCGGAGAGATAAAAACTACTTGTTGGATAAATTGCTGTATAGGTAGAATAAATTAAAAAAAATGAAAATGCTAAAATGAAGCTCAGTCCGAATATTCTATACCCTTTATTTGTCAACCACTTGTATAGTCGATAAAGAAGAAAATACGGTATGGCTAATAGTAAGAAAATTAGTAAAAGTGTCGCAAGAATAAACATAAAAGTACCGATATTTATATACTAAGTAGTGGTGGGGTAAAATTAGCCTTAGCCATTTGTGGGTTTGTAATTTTTTCTATTTATAATTTAATTCTCGTCTTTCGGTTTGTATCTCTCGTAAAAATCCCCTGTTCCTTTAGCGTCAAGCCTCCCTACAGTAACTCGCATTGAACTTTTAGATAATTCAATTCCTGGGCATAAATGATGATGTTCTCTAGCTCCAATCGGCAGATATTTGTTTTCTACTTTTTCTTGGTTTAGGTCAGCAATTTCTATTAGCAGTTTTGCGAGTGACTTTAGCCCTTCTGGATTTCCGTGTATCAATACTTCGTCCCAATTTTTGATTTCTCCATCTTCTTCGTCTTTATTATGAGAAATAAACACATCTAAATGACCTTTAATTTCATTCCCTTTTACATGCTTATATTTCATTGCTTTTTCAGTTTAATTCTGCGCTAAATTAGGTTTGTTACTGAATATTTTCAATCTTTTTTCTCGGAAAGAATAATCGATTACGGGAACAATAAAAAACTTTTTTTGAATTTAATTAACTTCCTAAACACCCTCAAACCTTTCCCAAAACCCATCCACTGGCAACTTCGCCAAAATGTCTATGGGTTCTTTTTTTACTGGATGGATGAACTGTAATCGCCTTGCGTGCAAACAAATGCTTCCTTTTCTGCTTCCTCGTGGATAACCGTATTTGTTGTCGCCTACAATGGGGCAGCCCAAACTAGAAAGTTGCACCCTGATTTGGTGCGATCTACCTGTTAATGGGTTAACCTGGAGCAGGTAATAATCGCCGAGTTTGGTAAGCAATTTATAAGACAATTCTGCATGCTGACTTCCCTTAACTTCTTTGGCATAAGCGCTTACCACATTTTTCTGTTGATTTTTTAACAACCAATGGTTTAGCGTACCAGTGGTTGGGTTCGGCTGGTTTCGAACTACCGCCCAATAGGTTTTAGTTATTTCTCTTCCTTTAAAAAGTTCGTTCATTCTTACCAAAGCCTTACTTGTTTTGGCAAAAATAATTACACCACTAACCGGACGATCTAAACGATGGATGACGCCTAAGAAAGCTTCGTTTGGTTTATTGTATTTGTTGGCGAGAAAAACTTTTAATTGTTGCTCTAAAGATTCATCTCCAGTTTCATCTATCTGTACAAGATCTCCCGCCCGTTTGTTCACGGCAATAAGGTGGTTGTCTTCAAAAAGAATGTCTTTCTCTGTAATTGGCATTTAATATTGTTCTTTTTCGGTGGGGAAGTCGTTGCTTTATTGCGTTTAAATAAGCGCATGTAAATAATCAGCTGATTCTTTAAGGCCATTCCTTCTAAATCTATCCAAAATCTCGAATTCATCCAAATTTGGATTAGTCCTATTTAACACTAGCGCTCGAAAAGCTTCGAGCGCTAGTTCGTTGTTAAGGTCGATAGTATCAGTAATAAAGTCATCCGCACTTTTCGCGGTTAAACCAAATCTACCAAGATAATCTTTAGGAAAATCCTTAATATTATTGGTAACTATGATGTTTGCATTGGTTTTAATAGCAGCTGCTAGTACATGTCTGTCTTTTTCATCGGGTAACTCCAGCGAGTTAATCAGTGGTTCATAGTTCTTAACATGCGCATCGGGGAAAGCACGTTGAGCTTTGTCCACTCTTTTCGTTATCTCCTCATCACCAATTCCTTTACGTTTCATAACATCTTCCCACTCATTAAAAATGTGATTGCTCCATTTAGGTGTAAAAAGATCGTAAGATGCGAACCAGAAAAGAAGGTCTCTGATATCAATCGGATAAATGACATTGGTATCAAGCACACATGTAAATCTGACGCTATGAATCATATAATTCTGCTTCTTCGTCGGCCTTCATAATTTCCATCAACAACCTACGCTGTTCGGCTTTCATTTTCTTTTTATAATCAATTAAATCTTGATACTTGATTCTTCTATGTTTACCAATTTTGGTAAAGTTAATGTTGCCATTTTCAAGCAGTTTAATTACATGCGGCCTAGAACATCCTAAAAGTTCTGCCGCAGCTTGAGTAGTAAGTTCTGTCGCGATGGGAACGATGGATATTGGTTTGCCCTGACTAGTCGCTTTTAGAATTTTAGCTAGAAGGCGTAAGGCTTTCAACGGAATCTTGATTCTTTCGTTCGTTTCCTCAATTTCGATTTCAGGATTTTCTGAATGAATTTGTTCGAGCATAGCGGAAAGTGCATCATAAGAAACTATAGCAGCTTTTTGTTCTTCTTTCGAAGGTTTTTCTAAATCTTCAATACCGTTCATGTAAACTTTTATTAGATAGTTTATTACAAATAAACGAAAAATTCGAAAAATTGTTTCGTTTATTTCGATTATAAATCAAATTAAGTGAGTTAAAATTTAATTCATAAAGATTTATTTCTAATTTCAAAATCTCCGGAACGCTCTGTAACTGGCATTTAATATTGTTCTTTTTCGTTGGGGAAGTCGTTGCTTTTTACGTCTTTGATGTACGCTTGCGCAGCGCTAGAAATTTCCTCGTACAGGTTGATGTATTGACGCAAAAACCTCGGCTTAAACCCTTTGGTCAATCCAATCATGTCGTTTACCACCAATACTTGTCCATCGCAATGCGGGCCAGCGCCAATGCCAATAGTGGGTATTTGGATGCTTTCTGAAACTACTTTGGCCAATGTAGCGGGAATTTTTTCTAAAACTACGGCAAAACAGCCAGCATTTTGTAAAACCATGGCATCTGTTTTTAACTTGTTTGCTTCTTCTTCTTCCTTCGCGCGGACGGTGTAAGTGCCGAATTTGTAAATAGATTGGGGGGTTAAGCCCAGGTGCCCCATTACGGGAATACCCGCGGTAATGATGCGTTGAACAGAATCTATTACTTCTTCGCCACCTTCTAATTTTACGCCATGTGCACCAGATTCTTTCATAATTCTGATGGCAGAATTTAAGGCTTCTTTAGAGTTTCCTTGGTATGATCCAAAAGGTAAATCTACCACCACAAAAGCGCGTTTTACCGCCCTAATTACAGAAGAAGCATGGTAAATCATTTGATCTAGGGTAATGGGTAAAGTGGTTTCGTGTCCAGCCATTACATTAGATGCCGAGTCTCCCACCAATAGAACATCTAAACCAGCATCATCTAAAATGGTGGCCATAGAAAAATCGTAAGCGGTAAGCATGGCGATTTTCTCGCCGCTTTGCTTCATCTCTTGTAAAATATGGGTGGTTACTCTTTTAACTTCTTTGTGTACAGACATGGCTCGGTTGCTTTTTTGTAACTCAAAAGTAGGTTATTTCTTTTAGAAATGATTTTTGTCAATTGAAAGAATAACATTGCTTTTTCTACTATTATCCTGAACCGGGACGGTTCAAATGTTTATAGAATATAAATTTAGAAGACCGTACGACCCCGTGGGGTCGAATAACATCGTGTAAATCCATTTCCATCAATGTTCGATTCCGCCGGGATTTCGAACAGTAAAATATGTAGAAAATTGTGATAATTGGAACGGTCCAATATTTATAGTCCATATATTTAGCGAAATGTGCGACCCCGCCGGGGTCGAATACTTATAGTGCCAATAGTGTGACATTACATGCGACCCCGACAGGGTCGAATTTCATATCGCACAACAATTTCTATAGACATTTAATCCCTCCGGGATTACGAACGGTAGAATATGTAAGGAGAAAACTAGGAGAACCAGAACGGTTCAAATATTTATAGTCCATAGATTTCGAAAAATGCATGATTCCGTTGGTGGTCGAATTTCACATTGCACAATAAACCTATAAGCATTTAATCCCCCGGGATTACGGGCGCTAGCTTAAATATTAAATACAATTGAAATAAAGCCTAAAAAGAACGGCTCAAATATTTATAGTCCGTGGATTTATTAAATGTGCAATCCCAACGGGAGAATCGCAGATGCATTAAAAATATGAGAGGCAATCCTCCTCTCTTAGGCGGGGGAGCGCAGACCGGGATGTTTAATTAACGACTAAATTATCAATAGTTAATTATAGACTAATTCTCGATAACGCAGCACAGGTAGTATGTTTTGATTGCGAAAGCGCGCGCTAACAATCGACGAGGCATCCTTTTATCGGCCTTTTCGGCGGATAAAAGATACAGTCCCGCACGTGCGCGAAGCCCGTCCCGATTTTGATTCGGGATTAAAGCGCCCAAAAGATCCGTTTAATCTGCTAAAAAAGCAACTATCTAACGCCAACAGAGACTACTTTAAAAACCATTTCAAACAATTCTTTTAATTTTTAAAACAATAGCCTATCTTTGTATCCCGAAATGGAAGGGACTTGTTCTACGTTTTTTACCCTTAGTAAAAACAACTTATTTAGTTGTTGCCCTCCGTATTTTTTATCTTTTTTCAAATCCCCATTTATTTTACTGGAATGACTAACTACACCAAGTTACCTGCTGTTTTATTGCTTGCCGATGGAACTGTTTTTCAAGGCAAAGCTGCCGGAAAAATCGGAACTACTACCGGAGAAATCTGCTTTAATACCGGTATGACGGGTTATCAAGAGATTTTTACAGATCCTAGTTACTTTGGGCAAATTATGGTAACCACCAATAGCCACATTGGTAACTATGGTATCCAAAAAGAGGAAATCGAATCTGAATCTATAAAGATTTCGGGGCTTGTTTGCAAGAACTATAACATTGTTTACAGCAGAAAACAAGCTACAGAATCTATACAAGACTATTTTGAGCACGACAATCTTGTAGCGATTTCTGACATAGACACGCGCGCTTTGGTGAGCCATATTAGAGACAAGGGCGCTATGAACGCCATTATTTCCTCTGAGATTACAGACATTGAAGAGTTGAAGAGAAGATTGGCCGAAGTGCCATCTATGGACGGCTTGGAATTGTCTTCTAAAGTAAGCACCAAAGAGCCTTATGTTTTCGGCGACCCGAATGCAGCTTTAAAAGTTGCCGCTTTAGATCTAGGTATTAAAAAGAATATTTTGCGCAGCTTTGAAAGTAGGGGCGTTTATGTAAAGGTTTTCCCTGCAAAAACTAGTTTTGCAGAAATGGAAAAATTTAACCCAGATGGTTATTTTATTTCTAATGGACCTGGTGATCCAGCGGTTATGCCTTACGCGGTAGAAACCTTGAATGACATTTTAGCTGTCAATAAACCTATGTTTGGTATTTGTTTAGGCCACCAGTTGTTGGCAGAAGCAAACGGAATTGGCACCATGAAAATGTTTAACGGCCACCGTGGTCTAAATCACCCGGTAAAGAACATCATTAAAAACCATTGCGAGGTTACTTCTCAAAATCATGGTTTTGGGGTAAATGAAGACGATGTTAGAAATTCTGACAAGGTAGAAATTACCCATATAAATTTAAACGATAAATCTATAGAAGGGATACGCGTAAAGGGAAAGAAAGCATTTTCGGTGCAATATCACCCAGAATCGTCTCCCGGCCCGCATGATTCTCGTTACCTTTTCGATGATTTTGTATCGTTAATGAAGGGCGAGATTAGCTGGTAGTTGAATTTTTTCCTCCCGGGAGGATTATTTTAACGCAGCTGAAATTCATCATTTCACGACCATTTTCTTCTGATTTTTAGAAAAATTCATCCGCTATTCATTTACGCTTGTTACATTAGCCGCATGGAAACTACTAACGCCATCATTAGTGTAAAAAACCTGGTAAAAAAGTACGATGATTTTGTAGCCGTAAAAGACTTGAGTTTCGAGGTTTACGAAGGCGAAATTTTCGGCCTGCTGGGTCCAAATGGAGCTGGTAAAACCACCACGCTAGAGATTATAGAAACACTCCGAGATAAAACATCGGGCGAAATTATAGTCGATGGGTTTTCTGTTGATAAAAATCCTCAAGAAATTAAACAAATTATTGGTGTGCAACTTCAAGCGGCCGGCTATTATCCAAATTTAAACCTGATTGAGTTGATAGAACTTTTTGCTGGTTTATATGGCGCAAAGGTAAAGCCGATGGAAATGCTGGAAAAAGTAAACCTGCAAGACAAGGCAAAAGCCAAGTACAAGGCCTTGTCTGGCGGGCAAAAACAACGCTTTTCTATTGCTACTACGTTGATAAACGAACCAAAAATAATTTTTCTTGATGAACCTACTACGGGATTGGATCCGCAGGCGAGAAGAAATTTATGGGAATTGATTATCCAGATACGAGCAAGTGGAACCACTGTAGTGATTACCACGCATTACATGGATGAGGCCGAGCAGCTTTGCGATCGCGTGGCTTTTGTAGAGCGTGGCGAAATTATAGCGCTAGATACGCCAGATAACCTTATTGATCAATTGGTGGCAACCGGTTTTGAGCGCAAAAAAGAAGTAAAGCAGGCAAATTTGGAAGATGTTTTTATCAACCTTACGGGGAAAGAGTGGAGAGAATAAACCCCTAGCTCCCTACCCCTTAACCCCTAAACTGTAGCTTAACTCCAAGTATAATATGAGCAAACAAAATTTTTAGCACGCGCAATAAAAAGCATTTATGAACGATGGAAAGAAAAAGTCCCCTTCAGGGGATTTAGAAGCATATAGCAATACGACGGCCATGTTTGCCTTGGCAAAAGCGAGTTTTCGGGCAATTATGCGCAGCCCGTCGTCGGTGGTTTTTACCTTAGCCTTTCCACTTATTTTTATTTTAGTTTTTGGATTTATGGGCGGTGGTGGCACGCATGTAGAGGTGGGTATTGTGCCAGGGTCTGACCTAAACAATCCTGTTATTGCGGCAATAAAACATGCAAGTATTATAAATTTAAGTCAGGGTAAAACAGCTGCAGAATTTTCCAGCCTGTTGAACAAAGGGAATATAGATGCTTTAATTGGTGTTAATAAAAGTGCAAAAGGCGAGGGATATGATGTTAACATTTCTTATACGTCGGCGTCGATGGATAAAGGCAATATTTTAAAGTCGGTTTTAACCGGTATTCTGTACGATAAAAAACTGAAGCCCGCCGTAGCAGAATTAAAAGAACAAACCGTAACGGGTAGAGCCTACAAGACGATAGATTTCATTCTTCCAGGGCAATTGGGCTTCTCTCTGTTGGCAACGGGGGTTTTTGGTACTGCTTTCGTGTTTTTAAGCTTGAGACAAACTCTTGTGATCAAGCGGTTTTTCGCTACGCCGGTAAGGCGATCTAGTATTGTTATAGGTGAAGGTATTGCAAGGGTAGGTTTTGCGCTTTGTGGCGCAATTTTTATTATCTTGATTGGGCATTTCCTTTTTAAGTTTACCTTGATAAATGGCGTCGTCACGGTGCTGAACATGCTGGTGCTTTCTGCCATCGGGGTGATTGTATTTATGGGATTCGGATTTATTATTTCTGGAGTTGCCAAGAATGAAACCATGGTGCCGCCTATTGCAAACATGGTTACACTGCCGCAATTTCTACTTTCTGGAACGTTTTTTTCTATCGAAGCTTTTCCAACTTGGTTACGACCATTTTGCAGGATTTTACCGCTTACTTATTTAAATGATGCATTGAGAAAAGTAGCTTTCGAAGGCGCGGGCCTTTGGGACGTGAAAATGCAGATTTTAATTTTGATTATTTGGGGAATAGCCATTTACGCAGTTGCCGTTAAGGTTTTTAAGTGGGAGTAGGAGGTGAGCAAAGATAAAGGAGCAAGGATGATAGGTGGCTTAGTTGTACGTAAGTAGTGTCTAAAATTTAATGTCGTATTTTGTTCCAAAACTATTGAGTATACGGTTCAAGCTTTCCTTTAGGTCGTGGAATGACTTATAGGC
>NZ_JBEPPD010000033.1:0-17599 GCF_040547165.1 Pedobacter sp. UYP30
TTTTTCGCCCCAGCCGGTACGGCTTTTTTGCCCTAGGGCAAAAAAGCCGTACCGGCTACTTTTAAACCCTGTTGCATTTATTACTTGAATTCAAGAATCAATTACTTCTAATGTTTTATTTTTTATCATTTTGTTTTTTTTTAGTTATTACTGTTTACTTATTTAAATTATTAATTTCTCCAGTTGCTGCATTTGTCCATTTTGCAGAAGCTGTTATTTTAATGAGCATACTCTCTATTTAATTATTTGTTGATCCTTTGATGATTACTTTCCCCATTTGGCGACCCTCTATAAAATAATGGTAAGCCTCTTGTGCTTTATCAAATTCAAACACTTTATCTATTACTGGATGCAACTGATTGATATCTATCGCCCGGCACATGTCTTCCATACTCAAACGACTGCCTACAAAAACTGGGCGTAGCGTAACCAATCGAACAAATAAATTGCTTAGGACGTATTTCAATTCTTTAGGTTGATTGTCGTTAATGGTTCCAAATGGACTTAATAAAATGATTTCACCGCCCATCGTACTAGCATCTATCGATTTTTCTATTGTATCTGTTCCTCCTGTTTCAACCACCCTGTCAATACCGTATCCGTTAGTAAGTTCAAGAATAGTTTTGTCCCAGTCCGAATCTTTACGATAGTTGAGTACGTGAGTGGCACCTAAGGACTTCAGCTTTTCAATTTTATCATCATCAGATGTAAGGGCGATCACTTTTGCACCCATTAGGGTCGCAAACTGAATGACAAATAATGCAACACCACCACTTCCAATGGTAAGCACCGTATTTCCTGGTGTAATAGGGTTACTTCCCATTAAAGATGACCAGGCCACCAAACCAGCGCAAGGTAAAGTTGAGGCTTCTTCCCAAGAAAGAAAATAGGGGAATTTTACCAATGCATCTTCATGCACTACTGCATATTCCGTTAGCATTCCGTCCATTGTACAACCCAGTTGGTCTACTACATCATAGCCCATTTTACCATCACGCCATTTAGGAAAATAATTTGCGATAACCTTGTCTCCCTTAGCAAAGCGAGTCACATTTTTTCCCGTTGCTACAATTTCTCCCGCACCGTCGCTTAACGGAATTACATCTTGCTTAGCAGATAGCGGATAGGTTTGGTTCAAGATAAAAATATCCCTACGATTAATGGATACAGCCTTAATACGAATGAGTACTTCATTGTCCCCTGGTTGAAGGATTGTTTCTTCGCGAGTAACAATCCCGGATACGTTTTTAAATAAATTGATGTGGTAAGATTTCATTTTCTTTGATTTGTTATGCTACAAAACTACCTTTACTGAATTTAAATAAATTGATAATGGACGACAAAGTGAATATACTAGCAATACATTTGAAGGCATTCCTTGACTATGCTAGTTTACGCGGAATATCGAATAACCAAATAATAGGGGCAATTAAACAACCTTTACCTGACTTTACCATGCCCTATGCATTGATGACATCTGATGCCTTTGTTGAAGTTATAGCAAAAATAAATGAGTTATTAAAAGATGATATGCTTGGTCTACGTGTTGGAAATCATCTAAACCTAAATACACTAGGTGCTATCTATAGAATATCGCTAAAAAGCACCACGGTAGAGGAAGCGCTTTTCTATTGTCAGGATTACTTAAACCGTACGTTTCCATTGATCAACGTTATTAACCTCCAGTCAGTTAACGAAGCATCCATCACCTTAACTGCCAATATCAAACAAAAAGCTCTAAATCGTGTAATTCTTGAGACGACATTATCGGTAGTAGCCAGAGAAATCCAAATTCTTAGCGGAGAAGATGTGTGCATACAAATAATATCGCCCTATTATTCACCTGGATATCCAGTAGAATGGAAGAAAGGGGATGTGTTTGCTGTTAACTTCCAGCCAGCAGTATTGAAAGCGGCACATCTAAACCACCACGGCTGGGGACTGGATATTTTGGTGCCAGAATATCTAATGCTAATTAAATCAATGGAGCAGGATAATTCATTGGCTAAAAAAATTAAATCTATTGCTTTACATATGGCAACGCCGACCCTACCAGATATTCGGATGATAGCAAATGCATTAAACTTGACTCCACGTACCTTGCAGAGGAGGCTTGTGCCAGAAGGAAACACTTTTAGCCAAATAATGGAAGCATTGAGGAGTGAAATTACCGATTTGCTAATTAGACATGACCAATTTTCTGTTACTAATCTATCTTACTTACTCGGATATTCCGAGCCTGCGGCTTTTATTCATTCCTTCAAAAAGAAACATGGTATTTCTCCAAAGAAACTGAGATTAACTAAACCCAGTATTACTTTAACCACCCACCTATTGAAACAGACATCAGAAATAGATGACTTGGAATAAAAAATAACATTTTTAATTAATGAACCATCTAATATTGATCAATGAGGAATCTGCATAACACCGCTATTATAGGAGACCAGGTTTACTAAAATATAGAGGATATTGAACGCAGATTATGCTATTCTTGTTGTGTTTACTTTATACGTTAATTATGATATTATGCCGAACTGGAAAATTGACAGAATTGGCAATAAAACATAGTTCGTTTATTTTCTCATGTAATTCAATTGCATGTTCTATCATTGCAATTTCCATCACGGTGACAATGGGGTTTAGCGTAACTTCGGTAAAGTGACCGCCACCATTTGAAGTTTCAAACATTATTCCTGTTGCATTATCTATATAATCAGTTATGATTACCCCTGCTTCTGAACACAAGTGCAAATACCAAAGCATGTGACATGATGAGATTGAAGCAACTAATAACTCTTCTGGATTGTGTTTTGTTTTGTCGCCAAGAAATGCCGGGTCTGAAGAACCCAAAATTTCGGTCTTATTGTCAACAATAATTAAATGACTTCTTTCAAAATCTCTGTAACCAGAAGTTCCCGTTCCTTTGTTACCTGTCCATTTTACTGTTAAATTATAATTATGTTGCCCTTTCATACTGTTTTAATTTTTGATTTTACTTACCACCATTTTTTCATCCATTCTTCTGATACTTGCTTTCCCTTTTCATAATTGTCAACTACAACGATGAGTTGATTTGAATGGTCGCTATATTGTGCCAGGATATTTACGCTTTCATCTGCAAGTTTTCTGCAGAACATTCCCAATTGTCCCGAAACATCTTGACGAAGTTTTTGAATAATTACATCATTTATTTTTGTTACTGTTATTCCAACTTCCGCTAAAACTACTTTCGCTCTTTCTGATTCTTCAACTAAAAAATGAGCAATTGAAGTGTTGCCATTTTGAAATACGCCACCACCTTCAAGGCCAATTCTGTTTTTGCCTAATGTTTCTCCCATTAATGCTAACGTTCCAACTTTGTTCTCTAAAATAATTTCTAAGTCTTTCATTTTTTATCGTGTGTTATTTATTGTGTAAATTAAAACCAATAATTACATTTACACTTCATTCAAGAATGAATTATGGAAGTAGAAGAAATTTTTGTATCAATTTTAGGATTAATTTGTCAGCCAACAAGAGCTAAAATGCTTTGGAGTTTACTTGACGGAAGAGCATATACATCCGGTGAATTAGCAACTTCCGCAGATATATCTGCGACATCAGCAAGTAATCATTTATCAAAATTACTTGATGCTGATATTTTAAAAGTTGAGATACAAGGCAGGCATAGATATTATTCATTTTCGAAACCCGAAGTTGCTTATGTAATAGAGTCGTTAGCAAATCTTGCAGGTGAAAAAACAGCAATCAACAATAAAAAAAATGCTACTACAACAAGTGGAGTTTCATTTTGCCGAACTTGCTACGACCATCTGGCTGGTTTTGTTGGTGTTAAAGTTACTGAAGCATTGGAACAGAAACAAATAGTAGTAAAATCTAAAACAGCATACACCGTTACAGAAAAAGGTTGGCAATGGTTTGGCGAATTTGAAATTAGAGAAGATGATTTTATTAATACTCGCCGTCCACTAACTCGTCAATGTCTTGATTGGAGTGAACGCCGTCCGCATTTAGCCGGTCAACTTGGTGCAGTTTTGTTAGAAAAAATGCTACAGAAGAAATGGTTTAAAAGAGTTCAGTTTTCTAGAGAAATGTTGGTAATGGCAAAAGGTAGGGAGGAACTTTCTAATTGGTTGGGTGTTGTTTTATAATGACCGCTAACAATACATTGTTAGCGGTTCGTTTTTAGTACCGCGGGTAAAGACTTCAGCTTCTAAAATAAATGTTTTCCGTTTGTCGGTTCTTATCTCGTTTTTCAACTCATTTTTGACCAAGTTGAAGACCCTGTATATGAAAATCCTTTGTGGAAAAACTTTTAAATTCATAAAGTTTATTGATATTGTCTGCATTCCCATTAATACATTTTAGCCAGTTCTGTTGTGAAATTGTCAATGAACAAGGTCCATAGGTAAATATTCTTATTACTTTTTGAAGCGATATTTTTTTGAGTAATGCTAATAGGTCTTGCATAATTTTACCAACAAAAGGAGTATATAGAAAAAAAACTGTTCCACTTGAATAATCTGCCATTCTCGCATCATCATTAATGATTTCTATATTATCTAAATTTAGCTTTGAAACCTGTACTTTTGCATAATTACAAAATGACGGCTCGAACTCAATACCTATGACTCTTGCAGAGCTGATTAAATTTACAAGAATTACCACCTGACCAATTCCAGAACCAATATCAAAAAAAATATCATTTTCATCAATTTTTTTACTCAATTCAACAACAACTCTCGCAGGCGTTTTTTGGTAAAACACCATTTCGGGCTCTAATTTCTTGATTGGTTTGTCAATTGTATTAGTCGATAATAGCCCATTTATTAAAATGTCTAGATTGTCATATCCAATAGCATCATGTTCTTCTTCATTATGTTGAAAGTTATTTAAAAAGTTGGCAATAATACCCCTGAAAACGAATCCTTTATTTTTTGATATGTTGATTTGCTTCTCCAAATCTAGAAACATCTCAGTGTTAATATTTTCAAGCTTAGCTTTTAATCCGTTAGCATAAATCTTTAATTTGGTAAGCTCGTCATTCTGTCCAGCTTTTTGAATCAATCCGTCAATTCTGTCAATAATATGAAAATCAATAAAATCTATTGCATTTGTTCTAGCGTTAAAATCGGCATACTCATAAATAGAAGTATCAGCTTCAATTTTTTCAACATCAGATTGTATCTCAGATATCATTGGTTAAAAGTTAAATTGTTGTAGAACAGTTTCGTTTAAGGTAACGCATTACATTTTCATTTATTCAATGTTATTTATTATATTAATGAATTTGCAACTGCTAAAGTATCTTCCAATAATCTATACCTAACTATTAATTATCTTTTACTGTTAGCTGGATAAAAAATAGAGAATCAACCACTTTATTAGTCTGAGTCATTTTGGAAGAGAATTCTCCTGAAATTATAGCTGTGTCATTTTCAATAAGAATTTTATCAATAGTAGCCGAAATAGGTTCTGTATTTTCCCATAAAAGTTCATAAAATTCCCTTATTTCGTTTCGGTTACTTCTAGTACCTAACCAAGGCGCTTTTGTTTTGTCTCCAGGTATATACCAATCTATTGTTTCAGAAAAAATATGCGTTAGTTCTTCTAAATTCTTTCGGAAAGATGTTTGAAAAAAGTTTGTACAATGTTTTGTGTTGTATTTTCCATTTACTTTAATTTTCGTTTCTTTTTTACAAAATTGTTTAAAGATTTTCGTGTCAAAGCATTTCCACAATCTGAATGTTGTTACCGCAAGTGTCGTTAAAGACAGCAATTTTTACAGTTCCCATTTCAGTTGGTTTAACGCTGAATTCAACATTGAGACCTACAAGTCGGTCATAATCTTGTTGAACATCGTCTGAATTAAATTGTGTGTAGGGAATGCCTGCATCAAAAAGTGCTTTCTGATAAACTTTTGCTGGCTCAAAATGTTTAGGTGATGGTTCTAACAAAATTTCTGGACCGTCTTGTTCGTCTTTACTCACAACTGTTAACCATCTGCTGTGCTCGCTAATTGGAACGTCAATTTTTTTTACAAAGTTCAATTTCTCGGTGTAGAACTGTAACGCTTTTTCTTGGTCTTGGACTGGAATGCTAATTACTTTTACTTTCATTTTTTTTAGGGTTTTTAATTGGACTACAAAGTTTCAAAATTAAATTTCTTTGGACTTTGTGAAAGTTGCTTTTTTTTGAAATTCAGTCGGTGTAAGTCCAACACGAGATTTAAATAATGTGCTAAAGGAGCTGGGGCTGTCAAATCCTATGTCGAAGCAAGTTTCGGTTACAGTTGCCCCTAATGTTAAAAGTTTCTTTCCGTTTTCAATCCGTTTGTCTGTAAGATACTGTTGGGGTGTTTGTCCATAGTATCGTTTAAAAAGTCGAAGCAAGTGAAATTTTGAAGTGAATCTAATATGTGAAAGCAAGTTTAAATTTAATTCTTTATCAAAATTATTCGTTATGTAGTGCCGTGTCCCAATTACGGTATCTAACTGTCCTTTGTTAGCATAGCATTCTGCTCTTATTCGATTTATTTCGTTGTGGTAATAGGTCATATTCAGTTAGTTGGTCATTGTTCTTTTAATGATTTTATGTCATTAGCTATTTGAGTCAAGTCGTTGTTAAATTGATGACCGCCACTTTTAACCTCACGGAAATTAGCTTGAGATAACTTTTGTTTGTACTGGTAAAAGTGTGATATAGGTATTTCTTCATCGTCTTTACAGTGATAAAAGAAAGTAGGTGTTTTAACTGGGAATTTATCAGCAAAGTTGTTTTTGAGTTTTAAACCCTTTTTCCACTCTTCATTTCCACTCCAAAATGGCGTGGCGATTAGAAAAATTCCCTTAATGTTTTCAGTTGTATCATTTTCGGAAAGATATTTCAAAATCATAGATGCTCCCAAAGAATGTCCAACCAAAATAAAGTCGCCATATATTTTTGTAACGTTTTCGCCAATTTGTTTTAACCAACCAAAATCAGGTGCATTCTCGTCTGACTTAATTACAGGATAATTTACTTGATAATCTTCCCCTAAAGTAGTTCTTAAAGAAATTACTAATGCTTCGTCTGCTTGGTAACCACCATCACCTCCACCTTGAATAAATAATATTTGTTTATGCATTATGTTCGATTAAATTTATTTTCTTGTTGAAAATCTTTTATTTGCTTACAGTTTGTAGTGTCTTTCTATAATGACCGCTAACGATTTGCTAATTTGTGCAGAAATGGTATTGCTTGTATAACCATTGTTTCACCATATTAAATTAAGTAAATAACAGACAAATTAACATAAACCACTGTCTGCCATTTTTCTATAAATTTGTGGCTAGCGGGTGACTGTTAATGTCCTCAGCAAACGCTCCAAATCTATTTTAGTGATCACTAAATTAAACTTAGTCCGCCGTCTACTGCAATAATCTGTCCCGTTATATAGTCATTTTCAATGAATGCAAATATCATTTTTGCAATATCTTCAGGTTCTCCAATCCTGCCAAGTGGAATTTTGTCTGAATACTGCATAAACCTCTCTTCTTTTTTTTCGTACGACAAGAAGTCCCACCAAGTTGTGTTTACAACGCCAGGGGCTACTGCATTTACTCTTATTGGTTTCAATTCTTTAGCAATAGTGGGTATCATAATTTCTATTGCTCCATTTATGGCTCCCAAACCTGCTGTTCCAATAGCTTTACTTTGAGAACTAATTGAAGTAATAAAAGTTATACTACCATTTGGTTTAATATAAGGTAATACGGATTGAGCGGTTTGTAGCTGGGCAAAAAATTTTCCTTCAAACCCTTTTTTTAAATCATTTAGGTCTAAATCTTTAAAATCGCCAATTCCTTTTCCACCGCTAAGTGCAATTACAAGATGGTCAATCTGCTCTATTTCTCCCATTGCCTGCTTAAGTGAATCAGTATTGGTTGCGTCAACACTTTTACCTGATGCATTTTCACCAATTTCAATTAATGCTTTGTTTATCTTTGCAAGATTCCTGCCTAAAATTGTTACTCGATAACCCTTTTGTACTAAGAGTTTTGCAGTAGCAAGTCCCATTCCTGATGTTCCACCTGCAATAACTATATTTTTCATAAGTTTTTAAATTAATTAATTCCTTCTATTCATGATAATACTACTGCTTTAACTTTACTTTTAATTTTGCCGAATATTGCATTAATTAAAAACCACTGTCAACCATTTTTGAACAAATTTGTGGTTAGTTGTAGTTAGGTTATTTTTCGATTTATTTCATTGTGATAATAGGTCATAGTAGTCGTTCGTTTGTCAATCCTTTTTGGTAATTTCTTTTAATGATTTCAAAATCGGGTGTTCTTCTCCTTGTGGTTTTTTTTTCTTTCACGTTGTTCGTTTTCTTGTACAGTTTTACAATGACTGCTAACTAAATGCTACAGTTAATTTATTAAACTTAAAAGATCTCTTTGGTTGAACTTAAAAAATTAATCTGATTCCCTTTGTTACTTTCATAAATGAAATCTTTTAAACTTTTGCTTGTATATTTTGAAAAATCACCAACAATGGTTAATTGCATTCGATATTGAGCGAATTTTTGAAGAATATCCCCTGCAATTCCATTTTTTAAGTCAAAAAAATCAGGTGTAATATTTTTCTCGTGAATAATGATTCTATCAAAACCTTGATAATATAAATCTCCGAGTAATTGCAATCCATCTTCCGTTGTTCTCAAAATTATTTCCTCCGATATAATTTCGGCAATTTTTATGTTGTTACCATTATGGGTTTCAATGTTCATCTGTTGCTGTAAAGTTTACAATTATCACTGTTTGAGATTCGTTGTTATTTCTTCATAGGTTCATAATTAAGAATTACCGCTCCACCAATAAATGTTTTAGTAGTTATGAGTTTAAGAAGAGTCCTGTTGGCAATATTCTCAAATAAATGTAAACCTTTTCCCGCTAAAACAGGTTGTATACAAAGTTGAAATTCATCGATTAAATTAAGTTTCAATAGTTGTATAATTAAACTTCGACTACCGACCAAAATATCTTTTCCTGATTGATGCTTGAGTTCTAAAACTTCTTTTTCAAGTGATTTACTTGACAAATCGGCACTGTGCCAATCCAAATTTTTAAGCGTATGAGAAAAAACAATTTTTGGGATATTGTCCATTACGACAGCAAATTCGTCCATTGCTTTTTCTCCCGATGGATTTTCTGCTAAAGTCCGCCAATATTCCATAAGCTGATAGGTTATCCTCCCATATAGAACAGCGGCTGCGTTACTTAATAAGTCTGCGTAATGTTGATGTATTTCTTCATCTGCAATACCTGCCTTATGGTCGCAATTGCCATCAAGTGTCATATTTATGGCTCCAATTATTTTTCTCATTATTTTTCGTTTAGTACTTTATCTACTTGTTATTTAATTCTTACCACGAATGTTGATGCGGACAACCAATATTTTATACACCACAAAACGGTCTGTGCATTACTGAAATGAGACTTTTGCGAAACCAATAATTGCGGTTCGTTATTTCTACTCACTATCGTTTTATTTTTTGAGTTATAAATTTTTTATTCAATTGTGGTTCTGTCATTATTAGTTGTCGGCTGTGATATAACAAGAAAGTCAACATGTTCGATAGTCTCATTTGCTATATAATGTTTAGTTTCAGGTCGAACTAATATACCTTTATTTTCCTTTACAATTATTTTGCTATTCTCTAAATAAAAGGTTGCTGTCCCTTTGAGTACAAAAAAAAATTGTTGGGAGTTTGTATGAAAATGTAGTTTCTCTCTCGTTCCACTTGGCATACTTTCTTGTTTAACTGAAAGGCCAACTGTGTCAACCAAAACCCAACTATCACAGTTGTCACCCCACAAATAATGTGTTGCTGTATCTTTGTCAATTATATTTGTCATTTATTCACTTTTATAATATTCTAATGGTGTCGTTTTACAATTACCGCTAACGTTAGTCTGTGAAAAAACTTAATACGGCTCTCTGAAAATCGTCTGTATGCAATTACTATCCAGCGGGTATCCGAATAACTCCTCTCCTGAACATAGTTTTTTACAGCCTGAGGTTTCTCGGCTTGGCGATGTGGCGGAAATCAAAGCACAAAACTTCAACTTTGCACTAAAGTTTAATCAAAGAACTGAACTTGAATTAAATACTAAACCTGCCGTATGGCCAATGCGAGGTTAGCGGTAAGCTTTCTTTATGTCGGTCAATTGCAAAATAATTTTTTGTTTTGAGTCTTCCCATTCGTCGTCTAAAATACTGTAATATGCAGCACTTCTTGAAACACCGTTTTCTTTTATTTTGTCTTTTCGCAGAACTCCCTCAAACTGTCCGCCAATTTTTTCAATTGCTTTTCTTGAACGCAAATTTGTTGAGTCTGTTTTTATTTGAACTCGTCTTGTTTTTAATGAGTCAAAACAGAAACTCAATAACAATAGCTTGCATTCAAAATTTATTTCTGTCCCCCAATATTGTGTAATTATCCAAGTCCAACCAATTTCTAATTTTTTGTCAAGTGGATAAATTTCAAAAAATCTTGTTGAGCCAATAATCTTCTTTGTCTCTTTGCGGAAAATTACAAAAGGATATTGGTTCCCTTTCTCTCGTTCTTTCAATGCAAAATTATAAGCAGTTTCAAAAGGATCTCTGTTTGAACAGTCGACTGGTATAAGTTCCCAAAGTTTTTTGTCTGATGCAGCTAAATATAATTCTTCAAAATGTCCTTTTTCCAATGGTCGTAATTCAACAGTTTCTCCTGTTAAAATTGTAGGGTGATTTATCCAAGCTTCTGTCATAATTGTAATGTTTGGTTAAGTTTAACGCCAACGTTTTTCGGTTTGGTGATGTGGCGGAAATCGAAGAACAAAACTTTAGCTTTGTATTAATGTTCAATTGAAAAACCAACTTGAGTGTAGCACTAATCCCGACATGGACTAGAACCGATGTTAGCGTTTCGTTGTTTTTTCAATCTGTTAGTTCTTTAAAAGTATGAAAAATGGCTAACGAATGTCCGTGTCCTAAATCAAAATCTTTTTTGAGCCAAGCAATTACTTCGCCTGGCTTTACCTTTGGTTTCAATTTTCCATTTTCAAAAAAACCTTTAGTGATTGCTATTTTTCTGAAATCAGTTGGTGTTTTGCCTGTCTTTATTTTGATATTTTCAAAATACTTTTCTAATGGAATTTTATTGTGCATTTTTTAATATTTTAAAATTATAACTAACTGTTGAATTGCCTTAAGTGATGGTCTGTATGTTTGTAAGCCAAATATCCAATTTGTTCTATCGTCATTTTTCCGCAAAAGGGATGAATAAAGTCAGGGTTTGGGAAATTTGCATTTTCGTTAATCAAGGTAATCCATTTTAGTTTTTCCGATTCTACATCAGTACTAGTTTCTTTAACTTTAAGTTCAGGAAGTGTGGGAATGCCATGCTTTAAATCATTTTCATTTCCAATCATACCTTTTAAAGCTATTCTACCAAATAAATAACCAAGAAATTTGCGTTTAAACTTTTTCTTACCTGCTATCATTTCTTCCCAAAGAACGCAGTGTTTCAGCATTTGGTCAATGTTCATTTTTCCCCAAAGAGCATTACTACTTTCATTAAGAGTTTTAATTCTCGCAATTAATTCATCTCGTGTAGATTTGTCTAATACTGATTTCATTTTTTCTTTCTTTATTTTCTGTTCAATGTTTGTCATCGTTGTGGATTTACAATGACCGCTAACGTGTTGGCTTTTAGCTTCGTTGGGGACTTTATAGAAGAGTATTTTCTACTGAAAGCAAGATATGATAAAAAACACTAATTCCGCTAAAACGCCAGCCTCGCCAAACTTCTGTTAGCTTTAGTGCTTTTACGTTTCTTCTAAAAGACATAAACCATTTCCATCCTTACTTTTCCATTGCCATTTATTGATGAGTTGTAATTTATTACCATTAATAATCTTAATTTCGCCATGCGATTGACCTTGATTATTTTGCCCTCTTAAATTTTCTTGATTGTAATAAAAATCGATTTGATTATTATTAATAACACCAAAGATTTCACCGTATTTTACACTTCCACCTTTGTATTCAGCATAAATAAGTTCGTTTTTTTGATGAGATAAAAATATTGTTTGTTCATTGACTTCAACATCGTAACCATCATTTTTAATAACTTTAAATTGTTTTTGATGAAAATCAAAATTTGTATCAAGTTTATTTTCACTTAAGTTTTTTGCCATTCTTTGGAAGTACAATATTTCTCCATTTTCAACATTTACTTTTCCTATTTTAAACATTTTATAACCCAAACCATCATAAAATGATTTTGCAAAAAGAGATGAATGCAGTTCTATCATTTTAAAATTATCGCTTTTTGCTTTTTGTTCTAAATTAGTCATTATCAATTTCCCGAATCCCATTCCTTGACAATTTGGTTGGACAAAAACCCTTTTAATGTGAGTTTGCTTCAAAGTTCCTGTTCCAATAATTTTAGAATCATCTTTTAATACAATCACATAATTATCATCAATATCCTTTAAAATTTCCTTTTTATTTGAATATTGTATAAAATGTGTTATAGCTTCCTCAGGATAGAATTCACTATATGAAACTTTAATTGTATTTACAATAAAATCATACAATTCGTCAACATCTTCTTTCTGTAAAAGTTCTATTTTCATAGGCCAGTCAACATCTTTTAGTGTTTGAAAAAATAATTTTCGGAATGCTATCCATTACGCCGGCAAATTTGTCCATTGCTTTTTCGCCTGATGGTTTACTGTTAAAGTTCGCCAATATTCCATTAACTGATAGGTTGTTCTTCCATATAGAATTTGTTCTCCATTACCTAAAAGCTCTGTGTAATGTTGGTGAATGTCTTTATCAGCAAAACCTGCCGTATGGTCACAGTTCCCATCTAGTGTCATATTCAATGTTGCAATAAGTTTTCTCAAATTCTGACTTTTAATGCTTTATCTATTTAGTATTAAATTTTCAACACAAATTTTGACGCCGATAATTAATGTTTAGTGAACCACACTATTGTTTGCCGAGCCCTGCACCACCACTTTTGCCAAACCGAACGATCTTGGATTTTTTTCATGAATCTGAAAGTTTGTAAATATATTCTTCAATTTCTGAATGTCGTGCATTTGCGAAACCTTTGTCTTTTCCAATTTCTACAAAACCGCATTTTTCTAGAACTTTTTGTGAACCGAAATTATCAAATGCAACCCTTCCAAAAATTGGTCTGTAAGTTTCAATTACAAGAAATATTTTCAGTGTTGCTGTAGCAATCCCTTGTCCCCAAAATTTTCTGTCTATCCAATAAGTAATTTCTGTATCACCTTCCATTAAAAATTTAGCAATGCTTCCAACAATAACATTGTCAATAATGATTGTTTGATTATTAACTGTTGCGTCGTTCAACAACTTTGTGTATTTCTCTATATACGCTAATTTATCTGTCGGGTCTTTGGGCATAAACGCGGCTAAATATCCACTTTCCTTGTCCATTTGAAATTTAAATAAAATGTCTAAATCCGAAATTTGTGTAGGTCGAAGTTTTATTTTTAGATTTTTATCTATCATGTTTTTTGATTTGTTTAATGTTTGTAGAGTGTCGTTTTACAATGACCGTTAACCTTTAGTTATATTTTATCTCTGTTTTTCCTCCAATCCAAACGAAATAACTTCATCAGGTAGTAGCTCAATATCGAATCCTATATTCCTAATTAATTTAATGATACCTTCAATTTCCAATTCCTTCTTTAAGCTTTCCACACGAAGAATCTTATCACAATCTTCGAGGTCGAAATTGATTTTATAATAAGGAAAATGTTCGTTTAGTTTCCTGATTATCTCGCTAGCATCTTTTTGGTTTGTAACATTCGTTTTATATATTTCTACCATAGTAAGAAAAGTTGCTATTCACATTCATTTTTTACTCTGAACAACTGCTAAATTATTAATGATTTTCCATTCGTTGTCTTTGTCTAATACTAAAGAGTTGTAGGAAATAAAACTGTTTTCAGCACTTTCTAATTGAAGTTTAACGGATGCTATTGTTTCGCTAATATCAATACTTATTATATTCATTTCTCTTGGGAGTCCTCCAAAAACACCTTGTTTAATATTAGATAAATAGTTGGCTTTATCAATAATTGTAATACCAGAAGTTCCCATAAAACCGTTATTGGTTACACGAAAGTCTTTATGCAAAACTTTGTCTAAAAGTACAACATCACTAGTGTCTCCTCCTTTTACGAAGTCTATAATTGTTTGTTTTATTTTATCTGTCATAAAAATTTTGCTTGTTTGTTTTCTTATCTAGCAAGGACAAAGAGGAATGTTTTTATTTACTAAAAGCTTTTGTGACTAATTCCGTGTCCATATATTCGTTTATTTCACAGAGTTTTCCGTTTTCTAGGCGACATATCCAACAATAGTTGTTTTTGTATGTTCTATCGGTCTTTGTTTCGTTCTGTCCGGTCATTTCGACAACCACATTATCGCCATCAGCAATTATTCTGTGCACAATAACAGTATAAGGTTGTTTGATTGTTGTTCGCACATTTTTCCATAAATCATTCAAAACTTCTGATTTTCCAACAAATGATTTTGACCATTGTCCTGAGCCCATCCAATTCCATTGCATATCCTCGGCCATTGATTCTATTAATGGGCTGTCATTTCCTTTTGATAATTCGGCAAATATTTGAGTTATAATTTCCTTATTATTATAATTACTCATAGCAATTTTATTTTTATTTACAAAAGTGCAAAAAGTGTAAGAAAAAAATCTTGCCATATGGCAAGTTTAATCATTGGTCTAGAATCCCTTTTCTTATTCTACTTAAAGAAGTATCGGTAATTCTTAAATAACTCGCTATATATTTAAGAGGAGCTTCATTAAAAATTTGAGGCTTTTCTTGTAAAAGATTCAAATATCTTTGAGTTGCACTTTGTGTATGCATATTAATAGAACGTTGTTTTAAAATAAAAAGCTGGTTTGAAGTCCAAGTTCTTCCCCATTCCGTAAACCCATCAATATTGCTATATAAAATTTGAAAATCGTCAAAATTTATTTTCCAAACTTTACAATCTGTTAAAGCCTGAATAGATTCTTTTGAAGCAGTTCTAAGAAATAATGAGGCTACCTCTATTAAAATATCATTTGAACTATAAAACTCAGTGGTTATTTCGTTGCCTTCATAATCTATTACATACGATCTAAATAAGCCTTTTTCGATTAAATAGTATTCATTATTTGTTTTTCCTTCTTGTAATACAACTTCATTCTTCAGAAACTCAACTTCTGTATGCAAATCAATTATTTTTATGAAATCTTCCTTTTTAATAGCAGGGTGATTGTATATGTTTTTAAAAAAGCTACTATTATTGTAAACTTCTTGCTTATTTTGTTCTGGTGTAATTATGGTTTTTTTTGACATTGGTTGTGAAATTTTAATTTGTTAATACTGCTTTCAATTTGTCATTTCTCAATACAATACTAGCCCAAATAACGAGCCCAAATAATATTGGAAAGATGATATTAAATATAGGGTCCCCATGTATAATGTGTGTCGCTATTGCGCCACCGAGCCATCCAGTTAATATAATTGCACCAATTATAATTGTTTTGGGAATTGCATATAAAAGTGTGCCGATGAGCAATGCTATACCCAGATATAGAACCGCTTCTTTAGGGTAGCCCATTTCAGTTGCACCTTTTACAGCTTCCGTGGATTGCAATAGGTTCATGACTGAACCCATTAAAAACATAACCACTACAATGCCTTGTAGAATGTAGGACGCCCATAAACGTATTTTTGAAATTTTGTTGATTGTTTCCATTGTTTAAATATTTTTAAAGTTAAACATCCAATTGATACCGTATTTATCAGAGCATTCTCCAAAATAGGCTCCGAAAAACATATCTTCCAACGGCATTGTAATGTTGCCATCGTTTGAAAGAGCATCAAATAATCTTTGTGTTTCTTCTCGGGATTCAGGCTCCAAACAGATGTGCATATTGTTACCGCGATTTAACGTAAATCCCATTTCCTTTGGAGCATCGGTCGCCATTAAAACATGACCACCTAAAGTAGGAAGCTCAACATGGAGAATCATTTTTTTGATTTCTTCAGCAACTGGAGGATGACCTTGTTCGGCAGGAATATCGCCAAATCTTTGCATTCCTTTTCCGCTAAATTCTGTTTTGAAAACAGATTTATAAAAGTTAAAAGCCTCTTCGGTATTTCCTGGGAAATTGAGATAAGTGGTAACTCTAGGGTTGTTGTTCAATTTTAACTCGCTTCTTAATTTGAATTGTTGTTTGATGTATTCATCGAGGTTTTCAAAAGCCATACTTAAGCCTTCTTTCATTCCCATTGCAAGTGTTTGTTCCAAATGTTCTTTTGATTGGTATTCTGAATTCAAAATCACCACAGTAGAATTTGAATTCGCTACGAATTCAGCCTTAAATTTTGCAATGGGCATTGAAGTATTTATAGTTCCATCAGATTCACAAAAGGAATCTTCACCTGAAAATGTTTCTTGTGGATTAATGGTTTTATAATCTGTTCTAGCTATATGTCTTTCTCCCTTTGGACCAACCATAGCATAAATTCTATGACCATTTTCCACAAAATTCATATAGCTAGTTTCTGATTTCCATGGCTTTGGTGCCCACCATTGGTCTAAAAGTTCTGGTACAGTCCAAGCACTCCAAACTAAAGTTAGATTTGCATCAAAAATTCTCGTAACAGTAAGCTTGTTTTCTTCGGATTTAAAAATTGTTTTACTCATTGTTTAGTTTTTTAAAAAATTAATTTAGACTACACGTCTTTTGATTTTGATTGCATTTTTAATAATAAATCGTCGAGTTGATCAAAACGGTCATCCCATAATTTCTTAAATGGAGCTAACCAATCGGCTACTTCTTTCATTTTTTCTGGATTAAAATGATAATAAATTTCCCTACCTGATTGTACTTGATTTAAAAGTTCACATTCTGTCAAGATTTTAATGTGATTAGAAACCGCTTGTCTGCTGGATTTAAAGTTCTCTGCAATGGTGTTTGGAGTCATTGCTTGTAACATGATTAAACTTAAGATTGCTCTTCTTGTGGGGTCGGCTATGGCTTGAAATACGTCTCTTCTCATTTTTATTTTATATTTAATGCAATTGATTGATTGCAAATATATACGCAACGAATCAATTGCGCAAATATTTTGGGGAATATTTTTTAAATCAATTAAAAACGGCTTGAATAAAATTGTATGATATCGACATTTTCTATTGCTTATTTTGGAAATAGAATTTAGAATTTGGATAAGTGTAGCAATTATAGGTGCTAAAATATTTTTCTATAATTTATTGGCAATGGTTCTAAAAGTTAAATTCACTCTTGGTTTCGTAATCAATTTAGTGGGAGGAAGTCTATGAAACCAATGGGTTTGAGTGGTGTCTTTCATCACCAACACACTTCCGTGTTCAAGTAGTAATGTTGTTTTGACCCCTATAAAACAAGAGTATTCTTTTAAATTTCAAAGATTAATTATGCGGTTAATTTTCTCATTAAAATTGTGTGTTTATGCTGGTC
>NZ_JBEPPD010000034.1:0-15935 GCF_040547165.1 Pedobacter sp. UYP30
GGCCTGCTAAATACTCAGCCACGATAACCTCTTTTTCTATTAATTTTTGCCCCATTTGTTTACATTTTAATGTAAACCTATTTTAGGACGAGACACGGAAGGAGTTTGTTGTCTACTGAGAAAAACTATTTCTGCTATTTTAAATTCCTTTTCAGAAGAAAAGAAATTTAAATAGGGAACTTGTTGTTTTGATTATCGACCGAGTCGAAGTTGGACGAATTAGACAGTTTGATTACTTTTTGATTTAATGAGCATGGGTAAAACACCTATCTTGTCGTTATCTACATTTAAAAAGATTTTAATTAACTTTAATCTTTAAAACAATCTAAGCATTCACACAAGCAACAACTTAATGACAACTAAACAACTAAAAACTGGAGGACTGTTCCTATTATTATCCATCGCTATTTTTGCCTGTAAAAAAGACAGAACTACTTCGGAACCAAAGGACGCTTTAGCGGGAGGATGGAGTCAAACACCAACTAATTTTAGCGGCACACAATTGTATTTTCAAACTGGAGGGAATTTTACGATGATGGTTAGAGACACGGCTTATTTGAATAAATACATTACTTTTAAAGGGAATTACTCAATTTTGGACGATAAGTTAAATGTGAACATAACTAGTAAAATAGAAACCGCCCCAAACGGTGAAATAAAAAACAGCATCCCATTAAATATTGTTTTATTCGACAATGACGAGTTCTCTATTGATGATTTCGTGCTGACGATAAATTACACCACATATCCGGCAGGCGTTCCAACTGCCACGACAACAAAATACGAGTTTTTATTTCCGTATGATTAGGAATATGATTTAGAGAAACTCTTAGCAAGTTTTTATCTTCGATACAAATACTGATTATCTATTAAGTATGCCCAAACTGCCCTCTAAAAAACAGTCCTTCCTTTTACAGAAATTATTTTCTAAATTGGTGCTTACCAAAAGCCCTGTAGATTATGAAAACTGTAAAACAACTTTTCGACACCAAAAAAGCTGCTATCTTTTCAGTAACCGAACATACTTCGGTTTATGATTCTTTGAAAATAATGACCGAGAAGAACATTTCTGCGCTACTAATTATGGATGGAGATAAACTTTTGGGCATTTTTACCGAAAGAGATTATGCCAGAAAAATTGTACTACAAGGCAAATCTTCAAAAGAAACGATGATTGCAGCAGTAATGACGGCCGATCCATTTGGCGTAAGTTTAAGTGACTCGATAGACAAATGTATGTCGATGATGACCGAAAAACACATCAGACACTTGCCGATCGTGGAAGAGGGCGAGGTAAAAGGTATGGTTTCCATCGGAGATGTAGTGAAATACATTATCGCTGATCAAAAAGAGACGATTAGCCATTTGGAGAGTTATATTAGTGGGTAAGTGGTTTAGGGGTTAGGCGGTTAGACGGTGAGTCGTTTAGAAGGTTAGACGTTTAGGGTTTATTTGGTAAGTGGTTTAGTCGATATTCTATGCTGCCTAGTCTTTGTTCCTTGCTCCTTGCTCTTCTAGATAGTTCCTTGTTTCATTCCATCTTTCTCAAATCTCAAGTCTAACATCTCATATCTTTCCCTAACTATTCCGTATTTTTGCGGCATGGCAAAAATATCTATCAATCTGGCTACAGGTGCTCTGCAAAAAGAAGAAATTATTGTGGGCATAGATTTGGGCACCACCAATAGTTTGGTTGCGTTTATTAACCCAGATGGAAATCCACAGGTAATAAATGATGCAGGAAAAGGTATTTTAGTTCCTTCTATTGTTCATTTCGACGAACATAATGTCGCATTAGTAGGTTCAGAAGCTGCATGTTTTTTGTTAACCGACCCTACAAACACTATATTTTCTGTTAAACGTTTGTTGGGCAGATCTTACAAAGACGTAGCTGAACACGCTGATGTTTTTTCCTACAAAATTATAGATGATGATAGCGATGCGCTGGTTAAGATCCAGGCCGGAAACAAGTTTTATACGCCAATAGAATTATCGGCAGAAATTTTAAAAGAGTTAAAAGCTCGTGCAGAACACGCCTTAAAAACGCCTGTCAATCGGGCGGTAATTACCGTTCCGGCTTACTTTAACGACAGTCAGCGGCAAGCCACCCGAGATGCGGGAAAACTTGCAGGTTTAGACGTAATGCGAATTGTAAACGAACCCACCGCAGCAAGTTTGGCTTATGGAATTGGCCTAAACCCGTCGCAACAAAAAACAGTAGTGGTGTATGATTTAGGCGGTGGAACTTTCGATGTTTCCATCCTACAGATCCAAAACGGAATCTTTGAGGTGTTGGCAACCAACGGCAATACGTATTTAGGTGGCGATGATTTCGACCGTGCCATTCTAAATTATTGGATAGAAAAAAACCAACTAAATTTTCAAGAAATTGCAAAAGATCACGTGTTGATGCAAACCTTGCGCCTTAAAGCAGAAAAAGCAAAGAGAGCGTTGAATGCACTCAGCCCACAAAGCTTATTCAATGAGCAAATTGGCGAAATTTGGTGCACGCTGGATAAAAAAACTTTTGACAACTTAATTGCCATTAAAGTTGAGGAAACAATTACGGCTTGTAAAAATGCGTTGAAAGATGCTGATTTAACCACCGAACAAATAGACGAAGTTATTTTAGGTGGAGGATCAACCCGTACTAATTATGTGAAAGAAAAGGTTGCCGATTTTTTTGGTAAAATTCCAAGAGACGATATTAACCCAGACGAAGTTGTAGCGTTGGGCGCAGCAATTCAAGCAGATGTTTTGGCAGGAAATCGCTCGGATATACTATTGCTAGATGTTACTCCCCTATCGTTGGGCATCGAAACCATGGGCGGTTTAATGGATGTTATCATCGGTAGAAATAGCAAAGTGCCAACCAAAGCTGGGCGTCAATACACCACCTCGGTAGACGGACAGGTAAATATGAAGATTGCTGTTTTTCAAGGCGAGCGGGATTTGGTAAAAGAAAACAGGAAACTTGCAGAATTTGAACTAAAAGGAATTCCGGCGATGCCTGCTGGTTTGCCAAAAGTAGATATAAATTTTCTACTCAATGCAGATGGCATTTTAACCGTTCACGCGGTGGAATTGAGGTCGGGCGTAAAACAAGAAATAGAGATTACGCCAAGCTACGGACTTAGTGATGAAACCGTAGAAAAAATGTTGCTAGACAGCATCACTCATGCTAAAAGCGATGTAGCTGAACGTATGATTGTAGAGGCGAAAACAGCTGCCGAACAACTTGTTTACACCGCAGAGCGATTTATTAGCAAGCACGGCGAATTTTTAACTGTTGCCGAAATTAGCGAAACCAATACTCATATAGAAGCGCTAAAAACTGCGCTCAAATCCTCAGATAAAGACATCATTCTTAATAAAACCGAAGATTTGAATGAATTTACCCGTCCGTTTGCGGAGCGCGTGATGGATAAAGCGATTGCAGGCGCGATGAAAGGGAAAAGGGTGGAGTAAATTTTGAATTCTAGAATATAGCTTGTACGTTCTAACTACTCGCCTAACCATCAGCCAATGTAGTTAACTTAAAGATTTCGTCATTTCGACCAAAAGGAGAAATCTCACAACTGGGACGGAATTCTATAACAAAATCTGCGTAGAAGACCTCCCCTTTCGTCGAGGAGACCGCCCTTTACTCAATGCCTCTTTTTCTGTTATAAAAGGATAGGAGCCGATTTCTGACTTCCGACATCTGACTTCCCTTTCTAGATCTCCAACAATCTTTCCAAATGATGATACCCAATACCGAAATATTCCTTACTTTCTTTAATTTTCTGTAACACTTCTGCTTGCCTCTCGCTTTCAGCTTTAGTCTTTAAGCTTTTGACTTCCTCACCTTTTTTCTTTGCTCCTTTATCATTGCTCCTAACCCCCACTATCAACACATTTTTAGGCGTATGGGCATCAGAAATAAATTCGAACACTTTGGTTTTATATCCGAAATATTCTAAGATTAAAGCGCGAATACCATCGGTAACCATCTCCGCTTGTCGCTCTAAAAAGATACCATGCTTGATTAAAAATGAGACATCGTTTTTAACTTTATGTCGCTCAATTTCTTTGCGAATTTGTTTATGGCAACATGGCGCAACCACAATCAATTCTGCATTTGCTTTTATGCCTTTAAAAATGGCATCGTCTGTTGCCGTATCGCAAGCATGAAGCGCAATCAAGAGATTTACATCCTTCGCATCGTAATCTTCTATCGTTCCCTGCACAAACTTTAGCTGATCAAAAGCTGATTTCTCAGCAACGTTATTGCATAAATCTACCATATCTTGGCGATATTCTACGCCAACCACCTCGCAATCTAATTTTAAAACCGTATGCAAATAATCATACAAAGCAAAAGTTAGGTAGCCTTTGCCAGAACCCATATCTGCAACTTTTTTAATCGTTCCCGCTGGCAATTCTTTAATCAATGAACTTAAAATTTCGATGTAATGATTAATCTGACGGAACTTATCTTGTGCATTTTTAAAAACATTTCCCTCAACATCGGTGATTTTTAATTCGGTTAGGTACGGTTTCGAATCAGCCTTAATTATCCTAACTTTTTTCTTATCATGTTGTGCAGATGGCGCTTCTTTGGTAGACGGAGCTAAAGTTCTAAAAATTACTTTTCCATTATTTAATTCCTCTAAAATAAAATCGTTTTGAATGGTAAAAAGCGTGCAGATTTTAAATCCTTCATTTAGGTGTTTGGAAATTAAAGCTATGCCCTCATCAATAACATAGTTTTTAACTACATCGCGGGCTTTGTACCTAAACGTAAATGCAAACTTATCTTCGGTTTTAATCAGCACTTTTCTAATTAAAATCTGCTTCAGTTCTGCTTCATCGCCATGGTAATTTCCCAACGAAATTTTCACAAAACTTCCCGAATTAAGGTTTTGATTCAGTATTGAAATAAATTCTTTTAGATATTCTTGAAAGGGCATAATTCCATTTTAAAAAACAAAGATACTAAAGTCGAGAAGCTAGACATCAGATTCTATGAGAAATGCAGACACTCGCCATCTTTGCGAGGAGGGACGACAGTTGATCCCGAGTTATTCGGGAAAGCAATCTTAAAACAAAACCACAAAACGGCCAATAAACTAACGAATTAGATTACTTTGTGCCTCGCAATAACTATTTAAGAGCTGTGATAGGCTTTATCTTTATTTCTTGCTCGTTCTCGTTGTTCCTTAGTCGAATTCAGCCTACGTCACTGTTATCAGCTCTTCTCCAACCCTATCGTTCAGCACGCCAAAAGAGACGCAACTTTCAGCGGCAATTCCTTGTTCTTTAAGTAAGTTTTCAAATTCTTCTGCATATTCTGGCAGTACGGCAACCAAAAGTCCGCCGCTGGTTTGTGGATCTGCCAAGATATGTTTTTGGCGATCGGTTATAGCTCCGATCTTATGCCCATAACTTTCCCAGTTTCTGTTTGTACCTCCCGGGATGGCTTTTTGCTCTAAATACTCATCTACAACCGCCAGTTTTGGCACTTTTTCAAAATCGATTGCTGCCTGTAAATTGCTGCCTTCGCACATTTCAGATAAATGGCCCAACAGACCAAATCCAGTAACATCTGTCATGGCTTTTACATAGTCCAATTTACCTATCACTTCGCCAATGCTATTTAACTTCGACATGGAATTTGGTGCGATGTTGGCATGTTCTGCTTTTAAAATCCCTTTTTTTTGTGCGGTTGTTAAAATGCCAACGCCCAAAGCTTTTGTAAGGTACAACTTGCATCCAGCGACAGCGGTAGAATTTTGCTTTAAATTTTTAATAGCTACAATGCCATTTACCGCCAGACCGAAAACCGGTTCTGGGCAGTCGATGCTATGACCGCCAGCAAGTGAAATTCCAGCTTCTGCACAGATGGAACGTGCGCCATCCATTACTTTTTGAGCAACTTCTGGCGCTAATTTACCTATTGGCCAGCCCAAAATCGCAATCGCCAAAATAGGCTTTCCACCCATAGCGTACACATCAGAAATGGCGTTTGCAGAGGCAATCCGTCCAAAGTCGAAAGGATCATCTACAATGGGCATAAAAAAATCTGTCGTAGAAATCAAAGCTGTTCCGTCGCCTAAATCGTAAACTGCAGCATCGTCTCGCGTGTTGTTTCCAACCAGCAAATTCTTATCAGCTTCGTATTTTATTTGACTATGTAATATGGTGTCCAAAACTGCGGGAGATATTTTACATCCGCAACCGGCACCGTGAGAATATTGGGTAAGTTTAATTTTTTCCATTAATTTTTTATACATTCTTAGAGCCAGTTTAAATTTTACAGTTTTATTTTTTTACCAAAAACACCCTCCACTTTACCCAATACTGTCCTATCCGGACTGGAGTCCTACTTTTTTCTTGACAAAAAAGTAGCAAAAAGTCAAGGCTGGCATCCCTTTGGGTAAAAATTCGCCAAGCTGTTTAATATCGATGATTCGAGGCCTTTCCTTTGCTTTTTCCTACGCGCGGCTGCGAATCCTCTTCGGAGTCGTAACTCGTTAGGTCTCTGCAAGCAGCTTTAGGCGTTTTTTTCTCCAAACTGCTGCTAGGCCGACCCCCACCGAGTTGGCCATAACAATTTTATTTATCCAAATTTAAACAGGTACTAATTTCAAAAAAAAATCTAATCCTTATTTTTCTTGGCACAATTTACCAGTTCTACAATTGCTTTTGCATGGTTTTCTGGTGAGATGCTTTTAAATTCAATGTGTTCTATTGTTTCGCTTCTGCGAGAATTTAAACCCTTTAAATAAGCCTTATCATAATATACCAATACTTTTTCTATAAAATCTTTCGTTCTGCCCTCGTCTATAGCCTGTAAGGTTTGCTTAGTTTCCAATGGCCCAAGTCTCTTTGCAATTCCCAATACGGCAGATTTTAAAAATTCGGGATCTAAAATGCCATACTTCGTATCTAAAAATTCTATGCGTTCTTTCTTCGGAATTTGTATTTTTAAAACCAAAGCTTGCCGCATCTGTTCCCAAATGGGCTTAGGGATTACTCTTTTTCCAATCAATACACTTTCATCTTCCAACCAAATAGGTTTATTTAAATCCATGCTTTGGAGTTGTGCGCCGAGGAGATTTTCAAACTGTTCTTGTGAAGGTTGAATCAATGTTCCCATCGACCCAAACGAAGAGCCTTGATGCTGCGCCAAGCCTTCTAAATCGATGACCTGCTCGCCCAGTAATCCCATCTCTTGTAAAATTTCTGTTTTTGCTGACCCTGTGCTTCCGCTCAAAATTTTAAAGGGATATTGTTTCGGAAAGGAATCTAAAGCCGCGCGCCTAAAGGCTTTGTAGCCACCTTTTAATGTGGCTACCTCAAAACCATATAGATTAAATGCCCAGGCCATTGCACCGCTGCGCATTCCTCCACGCCAGCAATGCACCAAAATCTTCTTTTCGGGTGCAAATCGTTCTGCTTCTCTTATAAAATCTGCCCATTTACCTCCAACAAGTTCAAAGCCCAACAAAATGGCGGCTGCTCTACTTTGCTGTTTGTAGGCGGTTCCAACAAGAACCCGTTGTTCATTGGTAAAAATCGGAAGATTTATCGCACCGGGAATATGTCCTTGCTCAAATTCTAAAGGCGTACGCACATCTACAACAACCGTACGTTTTGCATTTTCTAAAAACTCAGGAAGATCTAAAACTTGTTGCATTTTTCTTTTCTAGGCTTTTAATCTCCCAACGATGGTTTTAGAGGCAATGATGGCGCTTTATCTTTAATCTTTGCTCCTTAATCTTTGTTCACTTAACCTTAATCTTCGTTCCCTTAACCTCAGCCTCAGTTTCAACCCTACCTCAACCTTTCTGCAGAACGGATAAGTTTTTCGTCCTTATTTATCCCAGAAATGGCAAAAATGCAGCATAAAATAGAAAATGCTGGCAAATAAGCTGCGAAATCGAAATGCGCATTTGCAATTCCTCCCGGTAGGTTTTCTGCAAAAATAGTACACCAAAAGGCGAAGGCCACAATAAGTAGAATAGAAACTATTGCAATGCGTTTCTGCATTTTTCTGCGCTTAAAATTAAAAATATTAATGAAGCAAAGCAATCCGATTATTATGTTGGTGATGAACAAGGGCGTAAAAGCTTCTTTTAAAGTTCCAACTCCTGGTCGTCCCACTACATCTTGGTACAGACCCGTGGTGTGCAAGCTGGTTTCGGTGGTTTTAACCTCGACAGTTAAAATGGGCAAGAACAACATCAAAATTAGTGCAATAGTTGCCAAGAAAAGCCAAATAGATTGTATACGTTGTATCATGTTCGTTTAATCGTAGCCACAAATTTAGTTAAAATATTGTTTTTACAATTTAATTTCAGCGCATCAGTATAGGCAAAGAAATATTTACAGTCGAAATAGATTAAATTTAACAGGATTGGCAGCGCTAATAAAATGAAAAAGGTATTTTTGCCATCGCTTTGCATAAAAAAAGATATTTCATACAACTGGCATACAACGGCACTTTATACCATGGTTGGCAAACGCAGCCTAATGCAATTGCTGTGCAAGAAGTATTGGACAAGGCCATGTCGATTTGTTTTAGGCAGCCTATAGCAACTTTAGGTTGTGGCCGTACAGATGCTGGAGTTCATGCGAGCGACTTTTATGCGCATTTTGATGTGCTTGATTTGGAAGAAGAACGAGTGCTCAACTCCCTAGACAGTATTAATGCATTGTTGCCTTATCAAATTGCGGCAAAAAATTTAATTTTGGTAGAGGAAACCGCACATGCCCGGTTTGACGCAACATCTCGCACTTACCAGTATTTTATTCATTTTAGCAAAGACCCCTTTAAGCTAGATAGCTCTTGGCTTTTAAAAGATAGGCTGGATATTGAGCAGATGAACCTTGCTGCCGCAGAACTGTTAAAACATGAGGATTTTTCTTGCTTTAGCAAATCGAATACGCAAACCTTTACCAATAATTGCAACATAAAATTAGCAGGTTTCGAAGAATTGCCAGACAAAAGCTTGGTATTTACCGTTACCGCCGATAGGTTTTTACGCAACATGGTACGGGCAATTGTTGGTACATTAGTGCTTGTTGGCAAAGGCAAATTAGACGCGGGAGACCTAAAGAAAATCATCGAAAGCAAAAACAGAAGCAATGCAGGCCAATCTGTGCCGGCTTGCGGATTGTTCTTAACAAAAGTAGAATACCCATATTTGGGGCAAAGTAACGAGAAAACCACAAAAAAGGAGCAAGCGTAAATGGCAACGGGCGATGTATACAATGCAGGTTTACTAAAACGTATTTTCGAATATGTAAAACCTTACCGTAGCATTTTTGCTTGGTCTATTTTTTTAACCATAGCCATGGCTGCGGTATCGCCCATAAGACCTTTCTTGATAAAATACACGTTAGATAAATACATTTTAACAGGCAAATACAACGGTTTATTGCAAATGACCATTGCAATGATTGTTATTCTCTTACTACAAACCCTTATCCAATACAACCAAACGTACTTAACCAATAGTTTGGGGCAATCGGTAATTAGAGATTTGCGCGTGAACGTCTTCAATCACATTACCAAACTAAAGCTTAAATTTTTCGACAAAACGCCTATTGGTCAGCTGATTACCAGAACTGTGTCTGACTTGGAAACCATTTCCGACATTTTTTCTGAAGGCTTGATTTCTATGGTTGGCGATAGTTTACAGGTGGTAGTAATTATTGCGGTAATGTTCTACACAGATTGGGAGCTGAGTTTGGTAATGCTTTCGCCAATTCCTTTGTTAATTGTGGCAACAAGGGTTTTTCAAAAAGCCATAAAAGTTGCTTTCCAAGAAATTAGAACCGAAGTTGCCAACCTAAATACGTTTTTGCAAGAACACATTACGGGCGTTGCCATCATACAGTATTTTGCCAGAGAAAGGCAAGAATATAAGAAGTTTTATGCCATAAATAAGCGTTACCGCGATGCCAATGTACGCTCTAATTGGTATTATTCTATATTTTTCCCTGTGGTAGAATTAATTTCTGCATTATCTATGGGCTTGTTGGTTTGGTACGGGGCAAAAAGTATTTTGGCAAAGCCGATGGATGTAACCCCAGGAACCATAACCCAATTTATCATTTACCTTGGGATGGTTTTTACCCCAATTCGGCAGCTTGCAGATAAATTTAACACCTTGCAGATGGGTATGGTTGGTGCCGAAAGGGTTTTTAAAGTATTAGACACCGATGAGCGTACGCCAAATTTAGGCCTTGAAAAGCCTAAAAAGCTATCTGGCAATATTAATTTTAAACATGTTTGGTTTGCTTATGTAGAAGATCAATATGTGCTTAAGGACATTACCTTCGAGGTTAAACCTGGAGAAACCGTTGCGCTGGTTGGAGCAACCGGGGCTGGGAAATCATCTACCATAAACATTTTAAACAGGTTTTACGAAATCCAGAAGGGAGAAATTACCGTGGATGGAATTAGGATAGAAGATTTTGATATCGATTACCTGCGGAGCAATATTGCCACGGTGTTACAAGATGTTTTTCTGTTTTCTGATACCATTTTAAACAACATTACACTAAACAACCCAGAGATTGGATTAGAAGAAGTTATCGCGGCAGCAAAAAAGGTAGGTGCGCATCATTTTATAGAAAAACTTCCGGGCGGCTATCATTACAATGTAATGGAGCGTGGCGCAACGCTATCAGCCGGACAAGCGCAACTCATCTCATTTATTCGTGCCTTAGTTCACAATCCGGCCATCTTAGTGTTAGATGAAGCAACCTCATCTGTAGATACCGAAACCGAAATGCTTATTCAGCATGCCATAGATAATTTAATGCGGGGAAGAACTTCCATTGTTATTGCGCACCGATTGTCTACCATCCAAAAGGCAGATAAGATAATAGTGCTAGAAAAAGGAGAGATTATGGAGATGGGCTCGCACCAAGAATTGCTTAAAATAGATGGTTATTATAAAAAACTCTACGACCTGCAATTCTCTTCAGAAGGAATAGCGAAGAATTAGATGGGGTTAGAATTTGGCTTGCGCTTATAAACCGTTTGACAATTTTTTTATTCTTCTTTTTCTGCTTAAATTCAACTTCTAATTGGCATTTTTGCGATTTTATCGCTGAGGCAAATAACAGCTCTTAATTAAATCTAAATGAAACATCTTACCCGCCTACTTTTTATCTTGACTGTTTTTATAAGTGCTAATGCGCTTGCGCAAGAAGCCTACACAATCTCTGGAATTGTTATAAATAAAAAGCAAGAGCCAATAAAGAATGCTACCGTATTTATTAGCGGTTCTAAAAAAATAACAGCAACAGATGCAAACGGGCGGTTTACATTTGATGGAATGACAGCGGGCAACTACCAAATTTCGACGAAAATGTTGGGATATGACGCCCCTGCACAAGCAATTACCATTCATGATAGATCGGTTAGTATTACAATTAGCCTCTCAGCAAAATCCATAACCTTAAACGAAGTTAATATAGGTACTGATAAAAATCGAGAAAGATTTTATAATATGTTCAAAACTCAATTTTTAGGAGGATCAAAAGATGCAAAAAATTGCACGATATTAAACCCAGAAACTATCGATTTTTCTAGTAAAGGCGTTGGACCTGACGATATACTTTTAAAAGCCAATGCTAGTGATTTATTAATTATTAAAAATGAGCAATTGGGTTACAAGATAAAGTATCTGCTCAGGTCTTTCGAATATAATTCTAAAACACACATTACTTTTTACGATGGAGACACCAATTTTGAGGAAATGGCTGGCACCGATGAGCAAAAAAAAGTATGGGCAACAAATAGGCTTGCCGCCTATAACGGTTCCTTGATGCATTTTTTGAGGTCAGTATATTCGAACACAGTTTTAAATGAAGGTTTTATTGCCAACCAAATGGTAAAAAGCAGAAACTCTTTCGATCCAAAGATATATATGATTCCGACCCCTGTAAAGTTCGATACCTTAGTTACAAAAATAGACACCTCCTTTATTTCATTCAAATTTACCGCATTAAACATCGTTTATAACCCCAAAGAGGTTGTTCGTTTAAAAGACAAAGAACTTAAAATACAAAAACAGACAAACCATACTACCGCTGAGAAACCAAGCGGTAAAGATGCCTTAGTAAACATTACCGAAATCAAGAAAAGTTCTCAATTATTCTTGTATTTAAAAGAGGCCGTAATTGATGCTAGAGGTAGTGTTTCTACTGGATATAAAACTTTTTTAATTAGAGGTAACTGGGCAAATAAACGTATTGGCGAACAATTGCCATTTGAATACCTGCCGCCAAAACTAACGTTAACCATTAATTAATTGGATGTTAATTGCGCTTGCCCGGAAATAAACGACAACTCTTCCGAGAAATAGTAAATTGCTATCTTCGTTCCTATAACAACCATGCAAATAGATAGAGAGAAGAGCGAGTTTTTAGATGACACCATCGAGCAATGGCAGCGCGAAGGATTGATTGACTATGGCCTTGCAAATCAGTTGAAAAAAAGTTACGAAGCTAAAAACTTCGACTGGCTACGCTTAGCACAATATGCTTTTTGGGTTGCGCTAGCTTGTGGATTTATTGCTTTAGGCGCGCTGTTGATAGACAATTCTATTCTAACAGAATTGAAAAAATTATATGACACGCCAGACATTGTCATCTCTATTATTTCTGCTGCAGTAGCCGCTTGGCTGTATATTTTAGGATTTAGGAGAAAGAAAAAGTTAGCACATTTAAGGTTTAGCAATGAAGCCATTGTGCTTGCTGCCATTTTGTTTACCGCCAATGCAATCGCCTATTTTGGTAAATCGCTCGGCAGCAGTTCTACAAATTTCTCTATGCTCATTTTAATTTCTGTATTTGTATATGGCGTTTTGGGTTTCTTTTTTAATTCTCGCCTCATCTGGATTTTCGCTCTATTATCGTTCGGCGCATGGTTTGGTACAGAAACAGGTTATTTAAGCAGGTGGAATTTTTACTTTTTGGGGATGAATTACCCACTCAGATTTGTCTTTTTCGGCGCTATCTTAACTGCCTCATCATTTTTAATGAAAATGTTTGTTAAAAGCCGACCTCATTTTCAGGTAACGTACATAGCCGGAATGGTTTACCTGTTCGTTTCGCTGTGGCTTTTATCTGTGTTTGGCAATTTCGCCAGTTTAGAAGAATGGTATAAAATAAGGCAGATCCATTTGTTTTATTGGGCAGTTATTTCTGCCGTGGTGTGCCTTGCAAGTACCTGGTATGGATTAAAAAAGAACGACGAGATTGCCCGAGAATTCGGAATCACTTTCCTTTTTCTAAACCTCTACACCCGCTACTTCGAATATTTTTGGGACAGTTGGCATAAAGCATTATTCTTTGCTGTGCTCGCAGCTTCTTTTTGGTTGATAGGCAGAAAAGCCGAGAAAATATGGAATGGGGAGTTTTTGAAGGCTGGAGACAGGTAGGTTTTAAATTAGATTTTCTTACCAAACCCTATTCGGCTGTTCTTTCTTTCAAGTCCATTTGTTCGTGTAATATTCTGATAACTTCAACTTCGTTTTCTGAAATCAGATGATAGAATATGATGTGTTTCCCAGATTTCACTCCAAGTAAGCTTCTACTTATTCCACTATACTTTTTCCCAAGGCTTGGATTTTCTCCAATTTCTTCACAAGCAAATTTTATTGCCCCATAATATAAATCTGCTTGTTTTTGAGACCATTGCTCAAAAGTATATTTCCAAATACTATTCAAATCATCAATTGCTTTTTGCCTAAGGATAACTTTAGCCATTCTTTCTTTTTCCGGCTTTCAATCTTTCAAGGTTTTCGGCAAAATTGAAATTTTCAACTCGTGGACTATCTAATCCTTCTTGAATGGCTCTTTTTAAAGCAATCACTTTGCTTTCTTCCTCTTCTAAAAGTCTTAATCCTGCGCGTATAACTTCGCTAACATTTTTGAATCTTCCTTCGCTTATGCTACTTTGAACGAATTGATCAAAATAATTTCCGAGTGATATTGATGTATTCTTATTCATCTGATCGCAATTATAATCAAATATACCAAAAACTAATATTTATTGAGGCCTAAATTTCAACTAAAAAATCAATCATAATGATATCTACACTTGGCAATCAGAATTTGGTCTTCTTCATATTTGTAAATAAGCCTATGTTCATCATCAATCCTTCGCGACCAATATCCGGCATATTTATACTTTAGAGGTTCGGGTTTTCCCAACCCTTCAAATGGAGTCCTTGAAATGTCCTTTAATAATTCATTTATTTTCTTGACTTTCTTCTTGTCAACTTTTTGCCAGTATAAATAGTCTTCCCAAGATTCATCAACAAATATATATTTCATTATACATCGATTAAATCTTTTGTAAATGAATTTCCCTTTTTTAACTTTTCGATTGCGTTGTCTAATCTTTTTTCGTTTGCTCGTGACGACATTTCGTAATTCGTTGCAATTAAAGAATTATACTCCTGTAATGACATCACAACAATTCCAGAATCTTTTCCTCGATTGATGATAAGCGTTTCGAAATTTTTTGCGACGCGATCAAAATAAGATTTGATATCTTTCCTGAAATCTGAGATATTTGCGACTACCATTATTCTATATTTTGTACAAATATACGTACAATATTTATTAAAAGGCGTTGCAGATACTAAATTTTAAAGAGCTATCTGTTTGTGCAGAAATTGCGTAGTCCACAGAACCATTGTCGTACCGCACCAAATTAAGTAAATAACGGATTGACTAAAGTAAACCAATGTCAGCCATTTTATACAAATTCGCTATTAATGGTTAGTCGTTCTTTTGGCCATTTTTCGACACCATTTCAATCTATTCATTATTAGTCGATAGCTTCCCACAATTGAACTTTATTTCCTTCTTCATCTAAAATATGAATAAATTTCCCGTAGTCGTAAATTTCCATTTTATCCACAATTGTTACACCCTCTTTTTTTAACTCTTCAACAAGTGCTATCAAGTTTTCAACCCGATAATTTATCATAAAATCTTTTGTCGACGGCTCAAAGTATTTTGTGTTTTCGGCAAATGGTGTCCATTGTGTTTGAGCTTTCTTTGTGTTGTCTGCACCTTCATACCATTCAAAAGTTGCACCGTAAGGATTTGTTTCTAATCCAAGATGTTTATGATACCATTCTGTCATTTTTTTCGGGTCTTTGCATTTGATAAAAATGCCCCCAATTCCTGTTACTTTTTTCATTTTAGTGTTGTCTTTATTTGCGGTAATTGATTTGAAAGCAAAACCAAGAAAAAAAGCTGTAGCAAGTGTCAATGTTATTAATATTGTTCTTTTCATTTGTTCCAAATTTATTATAGGGATTTCCTACTGTCTTTTGATTTTCGACGCTCACCGCTAACGTTGTTGTATAAGCTTACTTGAGTGTTTATACACATAATTTAGTAAATAAAAACACGAACGGAGAAATTCCGAAGGAATTTCCCAAGTGAGCAAGAACTAGCAATTAAGTCTATACGGGGTCGGCGTAGCTTTTTTATTCATCAATATTTTTCATCATTAATTCAATAATTTGATTATAATATTCGTTTCTTTTTTTTGGTTGTCCAATGATAAGTTTATGATTCAGATTATCAGAAACATTACACCATTCTATTTTTCCGCTGTTAGTAATTATGGCTACTCGCTTCTCTATTTCAACTTCTCTTTTTATTACAAGATTTTCAAAAGTAACTTTACTTAAATCAATATATGATAAGTCAAATTTCAAAAAATTAACAATAGATTCTTTTTCAATGGAATTTTCTATTTTCTGAATTAAGTCATTTGTTATTTTTCTGAACTGATCAATAGTTAAATTAATATATCGAGTTACTTACTTAGGCACTACAATAGATTTCCAACCAATATGTTGATGTTTTATCATTCTTTTAAATAGATTATCAAAGATTGTCTCTTT
>NZ_JBEPPD010000035.1:0-12923 GCF_040547165.1 Pedobacter sp. UYP30
CGGCCGTAAGAACCATCCAAACTCATGTGCATAAATATCATCTTCAAAAGTATTTAGACGAATATTTTTATCGCCTAAATAGGTCTATTTTTAAAAAGACAATCTTTGATAATCTATTTAAAAGAATGATAAAACATCAACATATTGGTTGGAAATCTATTGTAGTGCCTAAGTAAGTAACTCGAAAAAATTATTTGGGCCTTCTAAAAGCTCAATTATTTCTTCACCCTCATCACGAACTGTATAACGGATATCAAATTCGAGAGTCAATGTGTATAATGAATCAACTTTGTCGAACATAAAATCAAACCCAGACTCATAATCAGATTCATGGCTGCTTTCGGCCAAGTACTTATTATTAATTATATATTCATTTACTTTAATTGGTACTAGGTTAAATATTTTCATCAATATATGATCTTTGGTTTTTATAACCCGCTCTTTGTGATGTTGAGCTTGCGCATCCTGAAGTGAAGATAAAGCGAATTTCCGAATCCGCAAAAATATCAGGATTAAAAATTTCAACTTATCTAAACAAAGATTTACTGTTGTTTTGTTAGTGAAAGTGGAGCATTTGTTGGCAATATCGGTGGAGAACCCACAGGGCAATCATTTGTTTCCTGATTCTGACAATGAGGTTGAAGGTTACGAGTTGAAAGTCGTGGCGCTTAAAATCAATCTGAATTAGAATTTTCAAATTAAAAGGATGAATAGGATTGTGGTGCAAAAACAGGAGTCAAAAACCTGCATCTTGTAAATCCTACAATCCAGCAAATCCTGATTCTGACAATGTGCGGCGCTTTGCGTTTTGCAAGCGCGAGGGATTGTAGGGGTTCAGTGCCGCTTTTTTGCGGTACCGCAGCGAAGCGAAGCCCCGAAAAGCCCGGTTTACAAGGTTTTTTAATTGGAAAAAATCTTGTAAACGCGCCAAAATAATTCTACTTTTTTCGACTGCATTTTAAGAACCACCCCCCCAACCCCCAATGTCATTAACTTAAGCAATTTTTCTGTCAGTCTGAGCCTCCCGAATGGTCGGGACAAGTTGTCGAAGACCATCCACAAATCGAAAACTAATAAAATGATTATCCTTCGACGGGCTCAGGATGACAAACATTTTGTTGGTTTTTTCTAAGTTAATGACATTGCCCCAACTCCTCCTTGAAAAGAGGAGGGGATTTTAAGCGCCTCGGTCTTATTCTCAACCTTAGCCTCAGCCTCAACCTATCTCCTTATTCTGTATCCTTACTGCATTCAATATCGCCAACAGCGCAACGCCAACATCGGCAATAACTGCTTCCCATAAGGTAGCAATGCCGCCAGCGCCCAATGCTAGCACAATAATTTTTACGCCCATGGCCAAAGCAATGTTTTGCCAAACCACGTTTCGGGTGAGTTTGCTAATTTTAATGGCCATCCAAATTTTAGACGGTTGATCATTCTGGATGACGATATCTGCTGTCTCAATTGCGGCATCGCTACCAAGTCCACCCATGGCAATTCCGGCGTCTGCAAGCGCAATTACGGGTGCATCGTTAATGCCATCGCCCACAAAAGCAATGCGCCTGTTTTGATCTTTTAAAGTTTGCAAATGCGCCACTTTGTCTTCGGGAAGCAAACCGCCATAAGCTTCATCAATGTTCAGCACGCGGGCAACTTCATCAACTACGCCTTGCTTGTCGCCACTCAGTACCACGGTTTTTAGCCCAAGCTTGTGCAAACGTTCAATTGCCAATTCTGCATCATCCTTAAGTTCATCGGCAATGGTAATGTAACCCACATATTGCTTGTCGATTGCCATTACCACAATTGTTTCCTTAATAGTTTCTAGCGCTTTATCAAACCCAACCTCAAATTTCTTTAGTAATTTTAGGTTTCCTGCCAGCACTTCCTTTCCATTTATCAGCGCCTTTAACCCACAGCCAGCAATTTCATGTACTTCCTTAATTTCTAAATCTGCTTTCAATTTTCCTACATAAGTTTCTATGGCTTTAGCAATGGGATGGTTAGATTTACTTTCTATCGCCGCAGCGTATTCCAACAGCATTTGCTCCTCTATATTTTCGGCATGAACTTTCTGTACGTCGAAAACACCCTTGGTCAAGGTGCCGGTTTTGTCCATTACCACGGTATCGATTTTCGTCATGACGTCTAAAAAATTTCCGCCTTTAAACAAAATACCATGTTTTGAGGCAAGTCCAATTCCACCGAAATAGCCTAAAGGGATAGAAACTACCAATGCACATGGGCAACTGATCACCAAAAACACCAAGCTCCGATAAAACCATTCTTGGAAATGATAATTACTTACGAAAAGCATGGGCAAAAGCACAACTAGCACGGCAAGCGCAAAAACAATGGGCGTATATACTTTTGCAAAACGAGATATAAAAAGCTGCGTTTGCGATTTTCGAGCAGTAGCATCTTGCACCATCTCCAAAATCTTACTAAGCTTGCTGTCTTTAAAATTGGAGGTTACCTTAATTTCTGCAACGGTGCGCAGATTTATCATGCCTGCATAAACTGCATCGCCTTTGGCTTTCTCGTCGGGCTTACTTTCACCGGTAAGTGCGGCGGTATTAAATGTGGCTTTCGCCGATACCATTTCTCCGTCTAACGCCACCTTTTCGCCTGCTTTGATATGGATAATCTCGCCAATGTTTATTTCTGTGGGAGAAACAGTAAATAACTTCCCATCCCTCATCACCTCCACAACATCTGGCCGAACATCTAACAATGCCTTGATGCTTTTTTTGGCATTTCCAACAGCAATATCCTGAAACCACTCGCCAATGGAATAGAAAACCATTACCGCCACGCCCTCGCTAAAAGAACCGATTGCAAATGCACCAATGGTGGCAACACTCATCAAAAAAAACTCATTAAAAAAATCAAACCTAATGGCTTTTAGCCAGGCAAGATTAAACACATTATAGCCAGCCAATAGTAAGGCTATGCCGAAAACAATTAAACTGATTGGAACGCTAAACTCTATCGAAAAACCAAAATGTAATACTTGAGTAACCACCAAAATAACAAGTGCGATAAGCAGAGGCCAATGGGCAAGCCAGTCTTCGGTTTCTCCACCGTGGTTGTGGCCATCATCCTGGCTATGGCTATCTTCGTTATCGCAACAGCAGGTCTGAGCGTTCGATGGATTATTATTAGTTGATTTCAATACAATAATTTAGTTAAAGTGCAAATGCAATTCGGCAAATTTAACAACATTTATTTATTGAACTGTTTTTTTAGAAAGCCGAGTTAAGATTGGCTAAAACAATCAGACTTCTAAATCCTGCTTTTACGATATTTTTCCTTGACACAATTTAATTTCGCAAATCGACTGTCGATTTCTGACGTATTCCAGAACTTATTTCTATTTTGATAAAACCTATCTACCAACTTTATGTTTTTTTAACTAGGAACAAATACATGTTCTACAAAAATGCAAGAGATGAGAGCGATACGTCTTAACGAATATGGGTCAGTAGATAAATTAAAATTAGAAAACATACCTCGACCAGAGCCAAAAGATAAAGAAATATTGATAAAAGTGCACGCAGCCGGAATTAACCCAGTAGACTGGAAAATTATAGAAGGAAAAGCTAGCGATAAGTTCCCTATTAAATTGCCAATAACTCCAGGTTGGGACCTTGCCGGTGTGATAGAGGAAGTTGGCAAAAGTGTTAAATCATTTCGGGCCGGCGACGAAGTTTTTTGTAAGCCAGACTTAGATAGAGATGGTGCGTACGCAGAATTTATTGTGGTACCAGAACATATTGTTTCCTACAAACCAACAAATATTTCCTTTACAGATGCGGCAAGTGTTCCGCTGGCTGGCTTAACAGCTTGGCAAGGTTTGTTTCAATATGGAAATTTAAAAAAGGGAGAAAAAGTGCTCATCCATGCGGCATCTGGCGGTGTTGGCTCTTTGGCAGTACAGTTTGCTAAAAGCAAAGGTGCTTACGTTATTGGTACTTGTTCTACTGATAATGTAAGTTTTGTAAATAAGCTCGGTGCAGATGAAGTAATTGACTATACCAAACAAAACTTTGAAGACGATTTAAAAGAAATTGATCTTGTTTTTGATACCATAGGCGGCGAAACACAACAAAAATCTTTATTGGTTTTAAAAGAAGGCGGCCGACTTATATCCATAGTAGGTGCACAATTTGAGCAGGAGGCGAAAGCAAAAAATATCCGTTTAGAAGCATTTATGAGCAAGCCGAATAAGAGTCAATTGGATGAAATTGCCGCTTTAATACAAGACGGCTCTGTAATTCCGGCTGTTAGTGGCGTGTATAGTTTAGAGGAAACTGCACAAGCCTTACGCGAAAGTGCAAACGGACATGTAAGAGGCAAACTTGTTTTAAGAGTGTTTTAAACTTCATGGTAGCTAAAGAAGTTTAGATGCCGAAGCTTACGTTTTAGCAAAATCCGGGCAATGTTTTAAACATTGTCAGGATTTACTTTTTTTTCTCACAAAAATTAAGAGCAAAAATTTAGCAATAAACACCTCGTTATCAAAATCTTAACTAAGATTATTAACCAAAACCACAAATTTCTCGTTCGAATGCAAAAATGGCATGCGATTAAAAACACTCTTTTGCGATTGGTTGTTTGCATATTAGCAATTGTACTTATCTTTGCAAAAAACTACTTTTAAGTTTGCTCAAATGCGAAAAACGATTATCCGCGTAAATTATTTAAAATTATTTATTAGCTCCATTTTAGTAAGTTTAGCGTCTGCCCTACTTGCCGCATCTTTAAAAAGTATTACTGGAAAATACGAAGAACTGATTTTGCACAGGGTATCCGCCATTCCTTTGTTGTTTATTATCCTGCCGTCTGTGGGTATAACGATTATCTATTTTTTGAGAAAATATGTGTTTAGCGGAAAACAAAACAAAGGTATCAAGGAAATTTACCAAACACTAGACAATCGAAAAAACTCCTTACCTGCATATAAAATACCATCGCATTACTTTAACGGCTTTCTAACTGTTATTTTTGGCGGTTCTACCGGGGTAGAGGTTTCTACCGTTGTTGCTACCGCAGCGGTTGGCGCTTTGGCTCAAAGAAAAACAGCAATAGCCAACGTTTACAGAACAGAATTGGTTTGTGCCGGCGTAGCTGCGGGCATTGCAGTCTTATTTGGAAGTCCGATTGCTGGTTTTTTATTCGCCGTAGAAGTAATAGCCAAACGAAAAATAACCGTCACGTTAATGGTTAGTTGCTTTACTGCAGCATTAATGTCTTGGGCCTTGCTGCTACTAATTTCAGGCGATACACTTTTCAGTTTCAATGTAACTTCTTGGGCCAACCATGCCATTCCATATTTCATTATCCTTGGTATTTTGTGTGGCTGGCTGGCCGTGTATTTTACAAAATTGGTTATAGGAATAAAATCGGCCTTTTCTAAAATAACAAATAATTTTCTCAGGGTAAATATCGGCGCTGTGTTGGTTGGCCTTTCTATTTTCTTCCTTCCGCAACTTTATGGAGATAGCTACCATGCCATACCAGAATTATTGAGAAGCGTAGAACACCAAACGTTGAGCGTCGCTTTAGTTGTTACTTTGCTCGCCATTATATTGTTAAAACCGGTGGTTGCTTCTCTTACCTTAGGAGCCGGTGGCGATGGAGGTGTTTTTGCACCAAGTATTATTTCTGGCGCCGTACTGGGTATGTTAACTGCAGCCATTTTAAACCATTATTTTAACACAAACTTGGTTGTGTTAAACTTCGCGTTAGTTGGTGCCGCAGCTGTTTTAAGCGCTGCCATACACGCACCGTTAACTTCGGTATTTTTAACCTGTAGCCTAGTTCCTGGTGGATATTTGCTCTTTATCCCCATTTTTATTGGCAGCTTTATAGCAAAGTATTCTGCACAGTTAATTTGCAGTTATACGGTTTACAGTTACACCCCGAAAGTGAGTTCATGATGAAGCAGCTATATTGATGGCTTCGAAAAGTTTCTGTACTAAGTGTTTTCTATTGCTGATTGCTACCCCCTTAATCTTTCAACTGCGGCCTTAATTTGGCAACGCTATCCATGAGGGTTTAAACTTTGATTTTCGCTTGACAAAAACCACCTCCTATTGTTTGTACTTTTTTGTACAAACACACAAAAAACAGTACCTTTACGCCTTGATAAGGCAATTTCGGCCTGATAGTTTTTGAAATATGGAAGAAGAAATTAAAATGCTGGAAGATACGGTAGCGGGCGAGTATAAATATGGCTTTGTTACCAACATCGACACCGATACCATCCCAAAAGGTCTCAGTGAAGACGTTGTTCGTATCATTTCCGCAAAAAAAAATGAACCAGAGTGGATGCTAGAATGGAGGCTGAAAGCCTATAGGCATTGGTTAAAGATGGAAGAGCCAGAATGGGGCAACTTACATCATCCAAAAATAGATTACCAAGAAATTATTTATTACGCTGCACCAAAAAAGAAGCCAACATTAGATAGTTTAGACGAGGTTGATCCCGAGTTGCTCAAAACGTTCGAGAAACTTGGCATTTCTTTAGGCGAACAAAAACGTTTAACTGGAGTAGCTGTAGATGTTGTAATGGATAGTGTTTCTGTGGCAACTTCGTTTAAAAAGCAGCTATCGGAAATTGGGGTAATTTTTTGTTCCATTAGCGAAGCCATTCAAGAACATCCAGATTTGGTAAAAAAATACATGGGCTCGGTGGTCCCTGCGGCAGATAATTATTTTGCTGCGTTAAACTCTGCTGTTTTTACCGATGGGTCTTTCTGTTTCATCCCGAAAGGGGTGCGTTGCCCTATGGAATTATCTACTTATTTTAGGATTAATACAGAAGGGTCTGGCCAGTTTGAACGCACCTTAATTGTTGCCGAAGATGGTGCTTACGTAAGTTATTTAGAAGGTTGTACTGCGCCAATGCGCGATGAAAACCAACTGCATGCCGCCGTAGTGGAACTCGTTGCTGCAGAAAAAGCAGAAATTAAATATTCTACCGTTCAAAATTGGTATCCGGGAGATGAAAATGGAAAAGGTGGCATTTATAATTTCGTAACCAAACGAGGAATATGCGCTGGCGATTACGCCAAAATATCTTGGACTCAGGTAGAAACAGGTTCATCCATCACCTGGAAATATCCAAGTGTAATATTAAAAGGCGACCATACCATTGGGGAATTTTATTCGGTGGCCTTAACAAACCATTTTCAACAGGCAGACACAGGCACAAAAATGATCCATTTAGGTAAAAATACCAAAAGTAGGATTGTTTCAAAAGGCATTTCTGCTGGTAAAAGTCAGAATAGTTATAGAGGTTTGGTACGTGCATCTAAAAATGCAACCAACGCCAGAAACTACTCGCAATGTGATTCTTTATTGCTTGGCGATACCTGTGGCGCACACACATTTCCGTACATAGAATCTAAAAATCCGACGGCCATTATAGAACATGAAGCAACTACTTCTAAAATCGGCGAAGACCAAATGTTCTATTGCCAACAGCGGGGAATAGATCCAGAAGCTGCGGTAGCCATGATCGTTACCGGTTTCGCTAAAGAAGTGATGAATCAGTTGCCCATGGAATTTGCCGTAGAGGCGCAAAAACTACTCGCTATCAGTTTAGAAGGTAGTGTAGGATAAATTAATCAGACAAAAAATAATATAAATGTTATTATCAATAAAAAATATACACGCTTCGGTAGAGGGCAAAGAAATACTTAAAGGAATTAACCTAGATGTTAAGCCCGGCGAAGTACATGCCATTATGGGGCCAAACGGCAGCGGTAAAAGCACTTTGGCTTCTGTGCTGGCTGGCAGAGAAGAATATGAAGTTACAGATGGTTCGGTTCTGTTTGATGGAGAAGAGCTTCTTGGATTATCGCCAGAAGTTAGGGCGCGAAAAGGTTTGTTTTTGGCCTTTCAATATCCGGTAGAAATACCTGGAGTAAGCACAACTAATTTTATGAAGGCTGCCGTAAATGAAAAGCGTAAACACAATGGCGAAGCGCCTTTAGATGCGGTTTCATTTTTAAAGGTAATGAAAGAGAAAACAGCCTTGGTAGAGATTGACAAATCGTTGTTGAGCCGATCCATTAACGAAGGTTTTTCTGGAGGAGAAAAAAAACGCAACGAGATTTTTCAACTGGCTATGTTAGAACCCAAACTCGCCATTTTAGATGAAACCGATTCGGGTCTTGATATTGATGCTTTGCGCATTGTGGCAAATGGTGTAAACAAATTACGTACGCCAGAAAGAGGCGTAATCGTTATCACCCACTATCAGCGTTTGTTGGATTATTTGCAGCCAGATTTCGTTCACGTGCTCGTAAACGGTCGCATTGTAAAATCGGGCGGCAAAGAATTGGCTTTAGAATTAGAAGAAAAAGGCTACGATTTTATAAAAGATGAAATTGCTTTGGCTTCAGTTCGCGTTGACTCATAAAACATTAAAAGTAGTATGGAGAACATTGATTTAAATTATCTAGAAACAAAATTTTCGCGATTACAAGCTTCTAATAAGCAAGATTCCTTAAGCACCATTCGCGAGAGTGGCTTTACAACTTTTAAGCAGGTTGGACTGCCGAGTTATAAAAACGAGGAATGGAAATATACCAAGGTAAAAAGTCTTTTTAAACAAGAATTTACATTTTTGGGCGATGAGCATGCCCCAAGCATCGGCATTGCCGATGTTGATGCCATTAGGTTGCCGGGTTCTGAACAAGCCAATGAACTCGTTTTTCTGAATGGGAAATTCTCACCAGCACTTTCAACCATACGCTCAACTGCAGACGAGTTGGTTGTGCTTCCTTTAAATGAGGCCGCCAAAGGCGAACATAAAGAACTGGTGGCGGAACACTTAAATAAAAGCAGTTCGGTTATTAAAGATGGGCTACAGGCGCTCAACACGTCTTTTATTAATGAGGGTGTATTTATTTTTGTACCAAAAAACAAAATGGTAGAACGCCCCGTTTATTTTTATCACATTACCAACGCTAGAGAAAACTATACCCTATCGCAACCTAGAAGCCTATTATTTGTATCAGAAAATGCAAAATTACAGGTGGTAGAAAGTTACACTACTTTGGGATTTTTAGAAAGTTTTACCAATGAGGTGATGGAAATAGTAGCGAATACAAATGCCATTTTAGAACATTACAAAATCCAGCATGACGTTTCGACGGCAAACCAAGTAAATACCACGCACATTAGACAAATTGGTAAAAGCCATGTCCACACTTTTACGCTTACGCTAGATGGCGGCACGGTTAGGAACAATACCCACATTATAATGGAAACTGCCGGCAACGAAGGACACATGTACGGCTTGTATTTGCTTAAAGGCAAAACGCATGTAGATAACCACACACTTGTAGACAACATGGAACCAAATTGCTTTAGCAACGAGTTCTATAAAGGCATTATGGATGAGCAATCTACCGGTATTTTTAGCGGAAAAATTATGGTGAGACCAGATGCACAAAAAACCAATGCGTATCAATCAAACAAAAACATACTACTATCTAACGAAGCAACGATAAATACCAAACCTCAGTTAGAAATTTTTGCCGACGATGTAAAATGTTCTCACGGTTGCACCATTGGTCAATTAGATGAAGAAGCACTTTTCTATCTAAGATCTAGGGGTATCGCAAAACCACTTGCTACTTCTATGTTGTTACAGGCTTTTGCTGCCGATATTTTAGAGCAGGTTAAATTGCCCGCATTGCGCACTTATGTAGAAAATTTGGTTGCCCAAAGACTAATAACTAATTGATTATGGAAGAAACAATCACAGCCCCCAAAACTTTTGATGTAGAAGCGGTAAAAAAACAATTTCCCATTCTTTATAGAGAAGTACATGGCAAGCCTTTGGTTTATCTAGATAATGCCGCAACTGCGCAAAAACCTCAGGTTGTTATAGATGCGATAACAAATTATTACAGCAATTACAACGCTAACATCCACCGCGGCATACATACTTTGGCCGAGGAAGCAACCGCCGCCTATGAGGCTACGCGAGTTTGCGTTCAGGAATTTATTGGCGCTGCCCATTTAGAAGAAATAATTTTTACCCGAGGCACAACCGAAGGCATAAATTTGGTTGCCTACACTTGGGGAAGACAACATGTAACCAAAGGCGATGAGATTATCATTTCGGCGATGGAGCATCATTCTAACATTGTGCCGTGGCAGATTTTGTGCGAGGAAAAAGGAGCTGAATTAAAAGTTATCCCCATAAACGATGAGGGAGAATTGTTGATGGACGAATACCAAAAAATGCTTTCTCCAAAAACAAAGCTGGTATCCATCGTGCATGTGTCAAATAGTTTGGGCACCATAAATCCCGTTAAGGAAATAATAGAAGCAGCACATAAAGTTGGAGCTTTAGTTTTGGTAGATGGTGCACAGTCTTCGGTTCATTTAAACATAGATGTGCAAGAAATGGATTGCGATTTCTTTGCCTTTTCTGGACATAAAGTATACGGGCCAACTGGTATCGGCGCGCTTTATGGCAAAAAGCAATTGTTAGAAAGCATGCCAGTATTTATGGGCGGTGGCGAAATGATTAAAGAAGTAACTTTCGAGAAAACAACCTTTAATGAACTGCCTTACAAATACGAAGCTGGAACGCCAAATATTGCAGATACCATTGCTTTAAAAGCCGCTTTAGATTTTACATCAAAATATGGAAAAGATTTCTCTCGTTCGCACGAAGAAGAATTGCTTGCTTACGCTACAGAGCAGTTAGAATCTATTCCGGGCTTGCTCATTATCGGGAAGGCAAAGAATAAAATTAGTATCGTTTCTTTTGTGATAGATAACATCCACCCACAAGATATTGGGGTTTTGTTAGACAATCAGGGCATAGCACTTAGAACGGGGCATCATTGTACGCAACCGTTAATGAAACGCTTTGGCATTCCTGGTACGGTTCGGGCATCTTTCGCCATATACAACACCAAAAGTGAAGTAGATAAATTGATTTTAGGCTTAGAAAAAGCCATCAAAATGTTAACGTAAAAATGAGTGCGACAACCATAAAAGAAAAAGAGGCAGAAATTGTAGAAGCATTTTCTTGGCTAGAAACCTGGGAAGAAAAATACGAGTACATCATCGAACTTGGGAAAAATCTCTCGCCTTTGGATGAAAAATTTAAGGTAGGAGAAAACATTATTAAAGGTTGCCAATCTACGGTTTGGTTGGTTGCAGATTTTAAAGACGGAAAGGTAATCTATCAAGCAGATAGCGATGCAATTATTGTAAAAGGTTTGGTAAGCATGCTTATTTCTGTTTTGACTGAACAAACACCTGATGAAATTTTAGCTTCAAAACTAGGTTTTATCAACGAAATCGGGATGATGTCTCATTTGGCCCAAACTAGATCTAACGGGTTGGTAGCCATGATAAAACAGATTAAAAATTACGCCTTGGCTTACAAATCGCTTAGCGAAACAGAAAAAACAACATTATGATAGGTGCAGAAGAACTTAGAGAAAAAATAATTGATTGTTTACAAACCATTTATGATCCAGAAATTCCCGTAAGTATTTATGAGTTGGGATTGATTTACAATATTAACATTCAGCCGCTTAATAATGTACTGGTTACAATGACATTAACTGCACCTAGTTGCCCTTCTGCACAAGAAATTCCGGTAGAGGTAGAACAAAAAGTGAGACAGGTTGAAGGGGTGTCAGATGTAGATGTGGTAGTGGTTTGGAGTCCGCCTTGGGATAGAACGATGATGAGTGAGGCTGCACAATTAGAATTGGGGTTTTTATAATCCGTTTAATGATAAAATCGTGGTAGAATAAGGAGACGCGCATGAAGATTACGGCACAAGAAGAATACGGTTTACGAATATTGCTTCGTGTTGCAAGGAGCGATGACGAAAAAAATACGAGTATCCAGGCTTTGAGCGAACTCGAAGGATTATCTCATGCCTACACCGCAAAGCTTACAAGAATTCTTCGCAAAGGTGGGTTTATCAATAGCACTCCGGGAAATATTGGCGGATATGTTTTGGCAAAATCGCCGTCCGAAATAAATGTAAATACAGTATTGAAGCACTTGGGCGGCGCTCTGTTTAGTAAAGAATTTTGTGGTGATTATAATGGAAATGTAACCATGTGCACCAATTCTGTAGATTGCTCCATAAGGTCGCTCTGGAAAAAAATCCAATATTCGGTAGATCAGGTATTAGACCAGATTACTTTGGCCGAGTTGATTGGATCTGAAGCATCTTCCAATAAATTATTGAAACAATTATCTAACTAATTTATTGCTCCGCCCAAGTCTTCTTTTCTTAGACAAACATTTTCTTGCAATTGATTTGAGCTCAAACCATTTTGTGGTAAAATTGATTTGAATCCAAACCGATTAAACCAGCTTTAGGCTACAGCAAATAACCAATTCTAGCGCAAGTCTTATGAGCGAAGGCTAGTAGCGTTGGGAGCCTTGGGCTTGTCGATATCAAATTAAAAATGCTTTTATTATAGCAGATGGCATTGAAATAGGATTTATGAACAAGATTCCGCTTTATTTATTCGGTTTTTTGTATTAAATAGATTATGGTGCTGCACTAAGCCTCTCAAATAATTTGACCAGCTCGGGTCTTTCGTTGAATTTAATAGAGACTTCCTCTTTAAATATAAGCTCGCACTCAGCTTTATTTAGAGGGCCCATCTGCAGACCTAGGTTTTATTCTTGGGTGCTTACCCTTGCATATCCAATACTCATAAAAACGTCTGCATGTAAATGCATGATACATAGATTTGTGAGACGTATTTTCGAGACAAGAAAGAAAGGTAAATATTAATTTATTTGACCCGAGTTTTGATTCTCAATATACCGGGGTTTTATGAGCACATTGAGAAAGTAAATCAAGAAAGAGAAAAGATTAAAAACAGGTAAAATTATTTTTCGATTTCTTT
>NZ_JBEPPD010000036.1:0-12575 GCF_040547165.1 Pedobacter sp. UYP30
AGCTTCTCTGCTAAGCTCCATTTCTTGTATTTCATGTTTCAAATGTATTATTTGAAATTCATAATAACACTCCGAACTTATTGGGGGCTAAACTAAATGAGACCGTTTCTTTAGTTTGCTTATGTTTAAATGCAAATTTTCGTTCTGCTCCAAAGCTTAATGATGCAATAGCCCCATTCTTTTCCAAATCTTTTTCGGCATCACTATGCCACGCCATTCCTTCATCTCCATTGTGGTAAAGGTTTAGTAAGCAAGAATTAAATAATTTTCCAGTTTGTTTTTCAATTATAGATTTTAATTCCAGCAATTCTTTAGTCCAAGGCAATGCTTGTTTTGTGGTTTTAGAATACGTATAATTAAAATTGGCATCACCATACCACGCTACTTTTCGTTTTGTAAAAATGTGTTTTCCAAAGATAATGGCTTCATCGTTTTTCCATTCGATGGTGTTTAACAAACAGTCTAAATATTGATCCGCTTCTATTTTGGTAAAAAGTCTTCCATAATAATTTACTACACCATCATTCGGCAATAAATTTTTAGAACTATCTATTTCGTTTCCGAATAAATCCATTTTTCCAATTTTTATATTTCATTTTCATACAATGACCGCAAGGTCTAAAACCATTTTTAATTGCTTCGTTTTCTGAACCAAAAAAAGCACGATTTTCTTTTTTCATCCGTTTTCCAGATTTGCATTGTAAAGTTCCGTAAATTTTTAAATTTCAATTACCGCCGAAACAAATTTCTTTTTGTTTAATCTGACATTTCAAATCAATATCGGATATTTCAGAATGCTGTATCATTTTAACTTATCGCATCGTGAAAAATAAGGCCTAATGTGTGCCTCTCGCCACTATGCAATTCACTGACACCGTGTTTCATATTTGCACGATAGTATCCTTTTGTGCCTTTTACTGGTCTAAAATTAGTCGTAAAAATTAGCATATCACCTTTTTTTGGATTCAATACCATTGCTTTTGATTGTGCTCTTGGGGTTTGTTGGATCAAAACAAATTCGCCACCAGTAAAGTCCTTATCGGGTTCATTTAAAAAAAGGACGCATTGCATTGGGAAATAAATATCACCGTATAGATCCTGATGCAAGGTATTGTGTCCTCCTTTTCCATATTTCAAAATCAATGGTGTTGGTTTTAATTGATTATTGTCGTGGCAAAGGTGTTGCAGTTCTTCAAATGTATCTGGAAATTTGTTGTCAATTTTTAATACTTTCATCCAACTATTTGCAATTGGGGCCAATTTTGGATACACATTTTCCCTTATGGTTTGAATCAAATTGGGCAACGGATAATTAAAATATTTGTATTCGCCCAAACCAAAACGGTAACGTTCCATCACTACCGTTTTTCTATAACTATTTGGGTTTGAATAATTGTCAATTAATTCATTGCATTGTTCTTTTGATAATAAATTCTGAACAATTGCAAATCCTTTATCATTCATACTTTCTGTAATTGCCTGCCAGTCAATCACAGAAAGTCTATTCGTTATAGTTTCCACTTTTTTAGTTTTTTATTACTGCTAGACCACCATCAACAACAAATTCCGAGGCGTTTGTATAAGAAGAATCGTCAGAAGCAAGAAAACAAACTGTATTCGCCACTTCTTCAGGATTGCCAAAACGCTTTAATGGAAGTGTTGGTGTTATTGAGGCTATTGCTCCATCAATTTGTTCTTGTGAAAGCCCTGTTTTTTGAAATCCATTTGTCGAAATATAACCGGGACTAACACTATTTACTCTAATTTTTTTGACTAATAGTTCAGAAGCAAATGTTTTTACGAATGACTGAACAGCTGATTTTGCTCCTGAATAAACAGAGAAATTAGCTATACCCATTTCAGTTACTACAGAAGTGCACAAAATAATAGAGGAGCCATCTTTCATTAATGGAATAATTTGTTGTACGGTAAAAAATGTTCCCTTAACCAATAGATTAAACAGTTCATCAAAATGCTTTTCGTCTGCCATTTCAATAGGTGCAAATTTCCCGTATCCTGCATTTGTAAAAAGAATATCAACTACATCAGTAAGTTCTTTCACTTTGTTGCCAATAGACAATAGATCCTCCATTTTACTTGCGTCAGATACTATTCCTCTACAATTCACACCAAGCTCACTTACCGTTTCATCTACCGTTTTTTGATAACGTCCCGTGATAATTACTGTTGCACCTTCTGCAATCATTTTAACAGCTGTAGCTTTACCAATTCCGCTTGTACCACCAGTAATTAAGGCTACTTTGCTTTTTAATTTTGTCATCATTTATTTTTTTATAATTAATGATACAAAAGTGCAACTGCTTCCTATTTTATAAAATCCGTTTCTTGCTCAATGTTAATTTTGGTTGCTTCCCAACCGATAATCGCTGTTTTACGAGTGGTTCCCCACATATAACCACCCAATTTTCCTGTTCCTTGAATAACGCGATGGCAAGGAATAAGAAAAGCTACAGGATTGTCGCCAATGGCAGTTCCAACTGCTCTTGATGCATTTGGATTGTCTATTTGCTTTGCAATATTGCCATAAGTAGAAAGTTGACCCATTGGAATTTTGAGCAACGTTTCCCAAACTTTCAATTGAAAGTCTGTTCCTTTTAAATGTAGTTTTATTTGATTGAGCTTGTGCCAGGCGTGGTTAAAAATGAATAAAGCATTTTGTTGGATTAGGTCTAAATGTTGTTTGAAATTGGCATTTGGAAATTGATTTTGCAAAATTGAAAATGCTTGAGTCTTATTTTCTACAAATGAGATGTGGCAAATACCTATTGATGTAGAAGCAACTAAAATATTCCCAAAAGGACTATCTGCAAAACTATAATTTATAGAAAGATTTTTACCACCATTTTTATATTCGGCAGGTGTCATACCTTCAATTTTCATAAACAAGTCGTGAAGTCTGCTTGTGCCTGAAAGTCCGGTTTCGTGTGCGGTTTCAAATAAAGTGGCTTTATTTTCTTTTAATAATTTTTTAGCATATTCGATACTTGTATATTGTAAAAATTTCTTTGGACTAGTTCCTGCCCAGTCTGTAAAAAGTCGTTGAAAATGAAAAGGACTTAAATGAACTTTTTCAGCCACTTCATCTAAATTGGGTTGGTCTTTAAAGTTTGTCTGAATATAATTTATTGCTTCTGCAATACGATTATAATTAATATGTTCTTGGTCGCTCATTGTAATGATTTTTGCTACAAATGTCTAAACTTTAATACTGTAATAAAATCCGAAAGTTGCTTTTATTAGAAATAGGTTGAAGGATTATATAAAATGCTTTTCAAAATTATCCATTTTGTACTAGATGCTGTAGCTCAGGATCATTTTTTATGCGTTCCAATTCTTTCGCAATAATTTGAACTATGTCTTGTTTTATCTGTGTGTAATTGTTCTCAATTTCTTGTTTCATTTGGTCTTCCCCTTGCTCATTTATAAAGGATAAAATTTCAGGTATTTTTTGATAAACTTTTGTTTCGGATGCTACCTTTTCATTATCAACTACAATTTCAGCGTGGAATATTTTCTGTTCGATGCGCTCATCAAAATTATCAGAAACAGAGCCTACAAACATACCTTGCGTTAAGGTTGAGATTTTGGATGCCGAAATTAAACTATCTAATTGCGTTGATATTGAAGTTGAGGTATCATTTCTGTTGATGGATACACTTTGGCGTTTCTGCAACACTTTCCCGAAACGTTCTGATAAACTTTTTGCGGTTTCGCCAACTACCTGACCACTGAAAATATTACCAACTGTATTTTGAATAACTTTTGCTTCTTTATCTCCATAGTCCCTTATCAATTGCGAATAATCCTGAAAGCCCAAACAAACTGCCAGCTTATTACTTCGGGCAGTTGCAATCAAATAATCTAATCCACGAAAGTAAATTGTCGGCAACTCATCAATAATCATCGAACTTTTCAATTTCCCTTTTTTATTAATGAGTTTTACAATTCTCGAATTGTACAAACCCAATGCTGCCGAATAAATATTCTGACGGTCGGGATTATTACCAACGCATAAAATTTTTGGTTCTTTGGGATTGTTGATGTCCAATGAAAAATCATCGCCTGTCATTACCCAATACAATTGTGGCGAAATCATTCTTGATAAAGGAATTTTAGCAGATGCTATTTGACCTTGCAATTGGTCTTGTGCGCCACTCTGAGTGATCTGGATTAGATGAAATCTAGACGATGAAATAGTATATGGAGTAGTTTTTACGAAAAACAAGGGACGGAACTTTTGAATTATTCGAACCGTCGATTTATCATTACCAAAAATCTGATATGGTTTTCTTGTAATCTTAATATTGGTGATATTTTTTTATAAAAAATGTATTTTTAAAACCGACAGTGTTTCGTCTTTAACCATGCTGATAGTTAAATAGATAGCCTTAGTGTATTATTTACAATATGTTGATTTTCAATAAATTAAATTTTTTTTTAATTAAAATCTATTTCTAAGTTTGCGTCAAACTAACTATTAATTGTAATTTTTAATGAAAGAAAGCCAAACTCAGTTTGCCCAGCCTTCGCTGGACTATCTGCAACTGAATCCAGAGAAAATCTATTATCAAACAACACCAGAAGAATTAATTAAAATGGCTGTCATACAACAAGAAGGTATATTGACTGATAATGGTGCCCTATCAATTGACACTGGTATTTTTACGGGAAGATCTCCAAAAGACCGTTATATTGTTATAGATAACATAACAAGAGACCGTGTAAATTGGGGAGAAGTTAATCAGCCTTATTCTACCTCAAAATTCGATTTACTGTACACTAAGGTATGTCGTTACTTAGATAAAAAAACGGTTTACGTGAGAGACTCTTTTCTCTGCGCCGAGAACGCCAGCCAACTAGATTTAAGGGTCATTACTGAAACCGCCACTCAAAATCTTTTTGCGCACCACATGTTCTTGCGTCCATATGTTGTCTCTCCGGCAAAGCAGCAAGATTGGACTTTAGTGTCGGCGCCGGGTTTTAAGGCAGACCCAATTGTGGATGAAACCAGACAAGGAAATTTTACCATCATTAACTTTAGCCGCCGGTTGGTGCTAATTGGGGGAACTTTTTATAATGGCGAGATAAAGAAGGCCATGTTTAGTGTACTAAATTTTCTACTTCCATTTAAAGGCGTTTTACCTATGCACTGCTCGGCCAATGTAGGCAACGATGGAGAAACTAGTGTTTTTTTCGGTTTGTCTGGAACTGGAAAAACAACATTATCGGCAGATCCCGACAGGCGTTTAGTCGGCGATGATGAGCATGGTTGGGGAAATAACGGTCTCTTTAACTTCGAAGGTGGCTGTTATGCTAAAACGTATGGACTAAGTTCAGAAAAAGAACCTCAAATATTTTCGGCCATACGAGATTTGGCTATGCTAGAAAATGTTCCATTTGAGAAAGGGACACAGCATCCCGATTATCAAAATAAAATTAAAACAGAAAACGGTAGGGCAGCGTACCCTTTAAACTATATTCCAGAAGCGGTTACGCCTGCAGTTGCGAAGCCTCCAAAAAACGTCTTTTTCTTAAGTGCCGATGCATTTGGCGTTTTGCCACCAATCTCTAAATTGACGCAAGAACAAGCGATGTACTACTTCTTATCTGGCTATACTTGTAAATTGGCCGGAACGGAATCTGGTATTAATGAGCCTGTGCCAACATTTTCTGCCTGTTTTGGCAACGCTTTTTTACCCTTATCTCAGGTTATTTATGCCGATTTACTCGGGAAGAAGTTAAAGCAAGGCAACGTAAATATATGGCTGATAAATACCGGTTGGATGGGTGGAAGTTGTGGTGAAGGAAAACGTATTCCGTTGGCTTTTACCCGTAGTATGATTAAAGCTGCCATGAACGGAGATTTAAACAAATGCAGTTATCGCAAACATGCCGTTTTGCATTTACAAATGCCAGAACGTTGCCCGGACGTGCCCACAGAAATGCTATCTCCTGTAAATCAATGGAGTGATAAGGAAGCATATTTGTATGCCGCTTATAAACTTTCAGACCTTTTTAGAGATAATTTCCGTCAATATGTAGATTTAGCAAGTAGTGAAGTGAAAGCGGCACAACCCGGAGTTTCTGAAGTGAATTTGTAATTAACGGGGGTTTTATAATTACTTTTCTTAGTGGCTTACGGCAGCTTAGTAAACAACTAGCTGTCGTGCGCGTCTTTCTAAATATCTATTTCATTAGAAAATCTTAGGAACCTTAATTGCGCAAATCCTAAATCCATAGCAAAGAATCTCTGTAAAATTTAATCCTAAAAACAAGTTATTATATGGTGCAAGCTAAAACTCTCGGTCAATTTATTATCGAAAAGCAAGCTGATTTTAAATATGCAAAAGGCGAACTATCTAGGCTGTTACGAGACATCGGCATTGCTGCAAAAATTGTAAACAGAGAAGTGAACAAAGCCGGCTTGATGGATATTTTGGGGAATGCCGCACAAACGAACATTCAGGGAGAGCGGCAGCAAAAATTAGATGTATATGCAAACGAACAATTTTTAGCGGCCTTGACCAGCGGCGGGGAATGTTGTATGGTTGTTTCTGAAGAAAACGAGGAATTCATTCCTATCACCTCGGCCGTATCAAAAAATGCAAAATACATCGTAGCCATAGATCCTTTAGACGGTTCATCTAACATTGACGTAAATGTAGCCGTTGGCACAATTTTCTCGATTTATCGAAGAGTTTCTGTTAATGGGGCCGCTAACTTGGCAGACGTTTTACAAGCCGGAAACGCGCAGGTGGCCGCAGGCTATGTAATTTATGGATCTTCTACCATGTTGGTCTATACCACTGGCAAAGGAGTTAATGGTTTTACATTAGACCCCTCTATTGGCGAGTTTTGTCTTTCTCATCCTGACATGCGCACGCCAGAAAGCGGTGTCATCTATTCTATAAATGAAGGTAATTACATCAACTTTCCAGACGGGGTAAAAAAATATATTAAATATTGTCAGGTTGATGATGGGCAAAGCCAACGACCTTACACCTCGAGGTATATTGGTTCTATGGTTGCAGATATACATCGCAATTTAATTAAAGGAGGCATATTTATTTATCCCAAAACTGCAACCTCACCGCAGGGAAAACTCCGTATGGTTTATGAGTGTAATCCTATGGCTTTTATTTTAGAGCAAGCAGGTGGGCGAGCTACAGATGGCGCAACCAGAATATTGGATCTTGCTATAACAGACATTCATCAGAGATCGCCCATATTTATCGGGTCTAAAAAAATGGTTGAAAAAGCAGAGCAATTTATGATAGATACAGCTGTCTCATCTGTTTGCTAAACCAGCCGTTTTGGGGATGGATAACATATAATAGACAGCATATCAAAACAATAAAATTAGTAAATGACCAATTTGGCCGGCTGTATATCTATGTTGCGTTGTGCGAGGGATAAAGTAAGGATAAGTGTGTTTTAAACGAGCGGCAAGCAGGAAGCCGCATTTTAAACTCAAATAAGTTCACATCAAGTTTTTAAATGATGTCACTATCAAAACCATCGGTCACTCTTCGGTCCTCAGAGAAACCAATGCCCTTTGGATGCCCCGTTCCGCTGAATAGCGGAATGGGCAGTTTTGATTGTTGACTAATCAAGTGTGCGGATCAATGGTCTGCATTGCATTCCGACCATACACCCTTTCCCTTTTAAAGGTTGCTGATGTGCAATCTTCTTAAAAACCTCTTTTGTACAGTTTTTTCCCGTACCTTACTTTATCCTTGCGCCTCACCCATTTTTGGGCCAAGCATCTTTGACCATCAATTCAAATAGTCATGAAAAATCAGAAACAAATAGTTAGCCCACAGACAAGAGCTTTTAACGGTAAGGTTTACCCGAAGATCAAGCGAATCCGCACGGAGCCGCGCCAGCGGATCAGACAACTCTTGCGTTCTTTCGAACCGATCAACACTTCGCAAATTGAGCAAGAAAACGGTGGGGAAATTTCTTCTTAATCAAAACAAATTACAACCATTTATTTCATCACAAATCGAAGTTGAAAAATACTTTCGGGTTTGGGCGTCGAAGTCCGAGGGGACTTAGCAAGATGTATTTTTGCATGCGCAAAAAAATCTTGCCGTCCTTATGGCCGGGACTTTACTCGGAACTCGCAAAGTCTGGAACTTCATAAAAGAGCTATCAATGCCAAGGAAAAAACTAAAAAATCAGGATGCTATCTTAAGCCACAACCTCATCATCAGGGTATCGGAATCGGTGTTCAAAAAGTTGGATAAACTATATGTTGAAAGTGACTGCCAGAGTATTGCTGAAGTGGCGAGAAAAATCCTTTCCAACGAAAAAATAAACTGTTTTTATAGAGATGTTTCTATACATGCGCCGATGGAGGAAATGGCGCTGATCAGAAAAGAGCTAAAGGCAATCGGCATCAACATTAACCAGATCACACGCAGCTTTAACCAGGACAAGGCAGAAACACACAGGGCATTCTACGTTATGAAAGTTGCAGACCTCTATAAAAAAGTTGATGAAAAAGTAGAAAGGCTGCTCACCATCATATCCCAACTTGCAGAAAAATGGTTGCAAAAATCGTGAGTGGCAAAAGCATCCGGGGCATGTTGCATTACAACGAAAATAAGGTTGAACGGGGACAGGCCAGACTAATTTTAGCCAGTGCATTTGCAGGCGAGATTGGAAAAATGGATTTTGGGAATAAGCTTAGACGTTTTGAAAACTTGACCATGTTTAACGGAAAGGTTAAGACCAATGCAATACACATCAGCTTGAATTTTGATCAGAGTGATAAATTAAATAATGAACTGCTTCAAAAGATTACGATTGACTATATGGAGAAAATCGGGTTTGGCGACCAGCCTTATCTGGTTTACAAGCATACCGATGCCGCCCATCCGCATTTACATATCACTACCACAAATATCAAAGCGGACAGCGGGCGCATCGACATCCACAACATTGGTAAAACCTTATCAGAAACAGCCCGTAAGGAAATTGAAATAGGTTACAACCTCATCAGAGCAGCCGGAAGAAAGACAAGTGATGGCTTGGGGATAAAGCCTGCTGATCTTGAAAAAGTGGTTTATGGCAAATCAGCTACCAAAAGAGCCATAACAAATATAGTTAATAGTGTGGTCAAAAGTTACTGCTTTACTTCTCTTGCAGAATTTAACGCTATACTAAAACAGTTCAATGTAATTGCTGACCGGGGTATGGAAGAAACACAGATGTTTCAAAAAAAAGGGTTGGTCTATTCGATAATTGATGCAGGAGGTAAACAAGTTGGCATATCATTCAAGGCAAGCGCAATCTATATGCACCCACATTACTCAAACTGGAATCGAAGTTTGAGCAAAATAGGGAAAAACGAAAACCTTATAGGTCTGAGTTGAAGAAAAGTATTGACCAGATATTAAACAAATATCAAGTCATCACTCGGGCGACATTCGTTAATGAACTGCGAAGGGAGAAAATAGGGGTAACCTTCCGCCAGAATGCACAAGGATTTATTTACGGCGCAACCTTTATCGACCATAAAAACAAAACTGTTTTTAACGGAAGCGACTTAGGTAAAGCGTACAGCGCAAAGTCGTTGACCGAACATTTTGGGAATACAGATAAAGAAAAAACTTACCTCAAACCAATACGACGACAAAAAACCTATCTCGAGCAAAAGAACGAAGGAAGTAACAAGTCCTATCTCGAACCATTGGCGCCGACCAATTATTTGAAAGATTTGCTTGGACGGGCGGAAATTGATTATGCCCCATCTACGGGAGAAAAAAAGAAGAAAAGAAAAAAGCGACCATTTAAAATTTAAAAGTCCTCCCCATTGGGGAGGGTTTAGGAGGGACTTATGAACACAGGAGAAGATTTACAAGGCTTGAGAAAAATTATAGATTTTACTCGGCTTATCAGTATTTTTATATTGGCCATCCATTTTTACCTAAGTTGCTACGTTGCCTTTGAAAATTGGGGATGGACAGCTGAACTGACTGATCGTATCATTGCCAACATTGCGAAAACAGGATTGTTCAATAATATCCTTAAACCGAAACTTGCGGCTCTGTTATGCTTGGTGATATCGCTTATTGGTGTAAAAGGCAAAAAAGAAGATAAGTTAGCGGGGAAAACGATTGCAATTTGCCTGATTAGCGGATTGCTTTTATACTTTATTAGTGCACTGTGCTTTTTCATGAATGCAGCTGTTTCGACCATCGGCATTTTTTATATAGGAATCACCGTTGTCGGTTATCTTTTGATCCTTACCGGCGGAGGTTTGTTGTCGAGGTTGATCCATGAAAAATTAGATACAGATATTTTTAATGAAGACAATGAGAGCTTCCCACAAGAAGAACGGCTGCTTGAAAATGAATACTCCATCAACTTGCCAACCATTTATAACCTAAAGGGAAAAGTCCGAAAAGGATACATCAACGTTATCAATCCACAAAGGGGGCTTTTGATTGCAGGAACGCCCGGTGCGGGTAAATCTTATTTTGTGATTCGGCATATTATAGACCAACATCTAAAAAAAGGCTTTTCGATGTTCTTATATGACTTTAAGTACGATGATTTGAGTAAAATTGCCTATAATAAACTGCTGAAATACCAGAATAATTTCAAGGTGAAACCATCTTTCTATGTTATAAATTTTGACGACCTGAACCGTACACATCGTTGCAATCCTTTGGATCCAGCAGGGATGGATGACATTACCGATGCCACTGAGGCAGGGCGTACCATTATGTTAGGTCTAAACAGAGACTGGATTAAAAAACAAGGTGATTTTTTTGTGGAGAGTCCGATCAATTTTCTGACCGCGATCATCTGGTACCTAAAGAAATACGAAGATGGAAAATATTGTACGTTGCCCCATGTGATAGAACTGATGCAGGCAGATTATGATCCATTGTTTGCCGTGTTACAACAAGAGGAAGAAATAAAAGTATTGATCAATCCTTTTGTTTCCGCATTCCAGAATAAGGCAAAAGAACAATTGGAAGGGCAAATTGCATCTGCCAAGATTGGCTTGGCCAGACTTTCCTCGCCACAATTGTATTATGTGCTTTCTGGGAATGATTTTACGCTGGACGTAAACAATCCGAAGGAACCTAAAGTGGTATGTGTGGGTAATAATCCTCAAAAACTGCAAGTTTACGGTGCGGTGCTCTCCCTTTATATCTCTCGGATGATCAAATTGGTCAACCGAAAAGACCAACTGAAGAGCAGCCTAATCTTTGATGAATTCCCAACCATCTATTTCAATAATATGGACAGCCTGATTGCCACCGCAAGAAGCAATAAGGTGGCTACGAGCTTGGCCGTGCAAGACTTTAGTCAACTAAAAAAGGATTACGGAGCTGAACAGGCTGATGTGATTACCGGAATTGTTGGCAACATCATTAGCGGGCAGGTTACTGGCGATACCGCTAAAAAGTTATCAGAAACCATCGGCAAGATTATGCAGGATAGGCAGAGCATGAGCATCAACAGTTCTGATACCTCTATTTCTAAATCCACCCAATTGGATTATGCAGTACCAGCTTCAAAAATAGCGTCCCTTTCATCGGGAGAATTTGTGGGCATAGTTGCAGATAATCCAGACTGTAAAATCAAGCTTAAGGCATTTCATGCCGAGATACAAAATAACCACGCTGCAATCAAAGCGGAAGAAGATCAATACAAGCCTATCCCCTTGATCGCAAAAGTTAGCGAGGCGGATCTTCAAGAAAATTACAAAAGAATCAAAGAAGACATTCAGGACATCTTTAGAAAACAACTTCCAAAAATAGATGCGGAGCATACGCCATCCTCCGATCCAAAACCGAAGCAAAAGATAGAGGACTCCGATGAGGGTTTGAGCATTTCTCTATAGCTCAACAAGCATTTTAATTTCTCGAGTACGCCATGGGAGGTTAAAGCATTAATGATTGCCACAAAGTTAGGCTAAATGGTAAATACGGGTTTGCTTCGCCAAAGTAGTATCAAAAAAATGGGTATCCACTAGTGTGGAGCCTCCACATTTTTTTGATCTCCACTTTGCCCTTTAGTTCCCATTTAGCCAATGGCTGCACCATAATTAATTCATTCATTAATCAACGTAATTATGGAAAAGCTTCAAAATGGGCAAACAGCGCAATCGACAACATCAAAAAATCAAGACGACGCTTCGTCAAATCAGATTTCATTATTTCAGGTATCCGAAATCAATGTTTCTTATCATCCAAAATTTAAGGCTTCTGAAAGACCGAAAGTCTCTTCTTCTAAAGAGGTATATAATCTCTTATACCACAATTGGGATTTGAATAAAATTGAGCTTTTAGAACAGTTTAAGATTCTATTGTTGAACCGAGCAAATCGGGTGATAGGAATCTATGAAGTTTCCTCAGGCGGAACAACTGGAACGGTTGCTGATCCCAAACTTATTTTTTCGATCGCTTTAAAAGCATGTGCAAGCTCAGTAATCCTGGCGCATTATGCAAAGCATTTAGTTATGTAAAGTATCTGTATAATCGATTGATAGTTAAAGCAATTTTAGGATATTACTTTACATAATATTGTTT
>NZ_JBEPPD010000037.1:0-11993 GCF_040547165.1 Pedobacter sp. UYP30
TCCAAAAGTGATATGGTAAAAAAGTTAGTGCTAAAGCCAGAACCAAACTGGTGTACTATGCCTCGGAATGTGGTGTACTTTGTTCGGAATAATCAATCAGTTATTTACTTAATTTAGTGCGGTGCGACATTGGTTCTGCAAGCAATGCCATTTATGCGCAAATTTTCAAACCGTTAGCGGTAAATGTTCCCCGAACTAAATTCATCAGTTAAGGAATATTTCCAGCCTTGCAAACGGACAAATTGAATCGACAAAAAAGCTTCGCTTCGACCCGAAATTTGGGTTTTAGCCGAACTAAATTTTTAAAATCGTTTTTAAGCTGACAGATTTTAAATTCAGCCGACCAAGATGAAAAACAGAATTAAAATAAAACAGTTTTTAGCCCGAACTGAACGTTCAATTGAACTGCTCAATTGAATAAAGCTTTCAGTTAGCCGTAAATGTTGACCTTTAAAACATAAGAAATATGAAAAAGATGTTTTTTCCATTGATTTTTTGCTTAATATTTATACATCTAAGTTGTAAGAAAGAAAGCGACATTATTGATATAGTATCAGTAAGTGGTAAAGTTTGGGATAGCACACTCCAAAAACCAGTTTCTAATTTCTTAGTTTACATTTATGACGTTAAATGTGAAAATTTCCACTGTGGCTACAATAAAATTGTTGATTCCACAAGAACTGACGTTAATGGTTTTTATAAAATTGATTATCCCCGCAAAAATTATAATGACCTATATCTAACATGTGGTGATAAAAACAAATCTTATACCTATGGAGGCCAATTTCAAATTTCCAAGGGTGGAACATATTCAGACAAAAACTTTTTACTAAAGAAAACTTCAGTTGTAAGAGCTAGAGTTATTGTTAAAAACAATAAATATCCTCCTTTGTACTTAATTGACGACTCAGATGTAAATTCTATTCAAATTTATGGATTAAATAAAGATACAGTTGTCTATTTCAGAGGAGTTGCTAATTCTATTAACGGTATTATGTTGTATGTCAATTCTGATTACTACTCATACTATAGAAGAAGGATTGATGAAATAACTTTAGGACCTTATGCCGACACTCTTAATGTTACAATCAATGCTGACGACCCCGATAACTTTCCGGTAAAAAGTAAGTGATAACGAAATATTTATCTTATGGCTAATACATCTACCGCACACAGCAAATTTGTGCAAAAATGGCTGACAGTGGTTCAACTCAGGTCTTTCGTTGATTATTTAGTTCAGTGCGGTGCGACAATGGTCCTGCAAGCAATGCCATTTCTGCACAAATTTTCAAAACGTTATGTGTCATTGTACACGACTCAATCGACAGAATGAAACCAGTTGAATCGACAACAGAAATATTGACTTTAAAAGCACTCAACCGAAACATAAATATGACTTGGGTCGAATGGGCAATTGAAATGCTTACGGCAGGTTTTGACACAGAAAACTTGGCGATACTCGCCGGGGAATCTGAACCATTTAATCAATTTCAATTACAAGACCTAACGACTAAAGTTTTGGAGGAGTTAGAATTAAATTATTCCGACAGAGAACAAGTAATTAAAAATTATGCTTGTTATCTAATCGACAAAGTTCGCAATAAAGAAATTGATACAATTAAAGCCTTAGAAGTTTTAAAAGACATTTATATCGAACTTGATATGGAAACATATTTAAATCATTTCTATTTGTTATATTTCACCAAAACGGACTTATTGGAATCAGAAAATCAATGATATATTGAAGGTGTGGACAGAAATAATGTTGACACAGTCATTGACGCATATTTTTCGACTTGGACAGCCAATTGTTAACCGAATGAACAAAACAACGAACACATAACAGCAAATTTGCTCAAAAATGGCTGACGGTGGTTCACGTTAGTTCATCAGTTATTTACTTAATTTGGTGCGGGCTGAAAATGGTTCTGCAAGCAATGCCATTTCTGCACAAATTTTCAAACCGTTACCAGCAATTCTAACGCCTGACTCTGCAAAGATACAAAAACATAACGCAAGCTAATTAAACGACAATAAACCATTTTTAAAAAAATAAACCAAATGAATATAATTAGAATTAAGACTATCCTTTTATTGATTTTAGTATCAAATTTTGCTATTGCACAATCAAGTCCAGTAAATGTTCTGGTAGGGAAAAATGACAAGGAAGTGCAAGAATATTTCAAAATTTTAATTAGTAAAAGTGAAAACAGCCAGTTAAAAATAGTAAAAAGCGCAACTGACTATGGAGATATGACAATGAAAGTTGAATTGCCAATGAATGAAGAAAGCATCTTCAATTGTTTATCAATTACAGCAATTTTCCATAGATTAAAAAATGGTGACGAAGTTTGTGTAAAACAAGGTGTTTTTGGAAGTGATAACTCTGTCCAAAATAACTTAGCTTTCATAAAAGACAATTTTACTTTTATATCTGATGGATTATGGAAAGAGCCAACAGAAAAAGAAGTTCCTGTTGAAATTTTTGCATCCTTTAACAAAAAAGAAAACAGCTATATGATAATTTACGAATTAGAAAATAAAAAGTAAATTAACTATGAAAACAACCTCAGATTTAATTATGATTGCTGGAAGTGGAGCCAACCTAATCATAGATGCAAAAAGTAAATCAGTATCAGATATTATTACTATCGTTGGCTCAATTGGACTAAAAGACAGCCATATTACAATTAAAAACTCATCAACAAAAAGTGTTTCTGAAATTTTAATAATTGCAAGAACTTATCCCAAAAACATAACTTTTGACTTTTCAGAATAGAACTACTGGTAACAGCAAATTTGTTAATAAATGGCTGACGGTGTTTTACGTTAGTTCATCAGTTATTTAATTAATTTAGTGCGGTGCGGAATTAGTTCTGCAGGTGTTGCCTTTTCTGCGCAAATTTTCAACCCGTTACCAGCAATTATTGAAAAATGCAATGTATATTCTGTGAAACTTCGGTAGTTCAAAATTCTATAGAACACATCGTACCTGAATCATTAGGGAATAAATCATACATTCTCCAAATCGGAGCTATATGCAGGTCTTGCAATAATTCGTTCTCTAAGTTTGAAGAAAAAGCACTTGGTAAATCAATGTTAGGTTTTGAAAGGGCCCGACTTGGTATCGTTACAAAAAAAGGACGTCCAGCAAAAGCTAGTTCGAACGGAATTAAATTTGAAGGCGACTCAAAATTCGAAAAAAATAGAGTTACAGTTTATGGTATCAACGACAAAAACACAGAATCAATTAACGAAGACGGCTCATTTAATGTAAAAATCCAAGATTTCGATAAATCTGAAATGTCAACCTGTAAATTATTACTTAAAATTGGATTGGAATCATTATATAATTCACAGAGAAAGATTTATAAAAAGTATGACTTTTCGGAGTTAAAGAATCACCTAACAAGTAAGACAGCTAAGGATTGGCCACTATTGACACCTAAAATTTTACCTTCTAATTTTATATCAATACCACGTTTTAACGACAGGTACAACTTGAATAAAATAAAATGTGAACTGAAGCTATTAGAAGTAAATCCACAAACTATACTTTTTCATTTCCAATACAGCGTTGTTTCTTATATTGTTAATTTAGTTGACAGAAATATTGTTTGGACAAAAGAATTTTTAGAAAAAGATGAACTTGCAAATCTTTATCCAGAAAGATTAAAAAAAATATAACTGCTGGTAACAGCAAATTTGTGCAAAAATGGCTGACGGTGGTTCAACTCAGGTTTTTCGTTAATTATTTAGTTCAGTGCGGTACGACAATGGTTCTGCAAGCAATGCCATTTCTGCACAAATTTTCAAAACGTTATCGGCAACCCTTTGGCGACAGTGCTAACTTTGAACTTTCTGCATAAAACGAACAGACAATGACAGACCATAAAGAAATAGAACAACGGATTTGGACGACACTTAACAAACTTAGAGGCGACATAAGTTTTTCAGGTTTCCGTAGCATTAAGTTGCTTGAACTTATCGGCACTACGCAAGGACAAGAAAAGTTTGAGCAGATTTTAAATAGCAAAGAACTTATTCGTGCTATTACAAACACAGACGGTTTTACTCCACCACTTTACATTTATGATTTCATCAACGAACTTTCAAAGATTGTAAATCCTAAAACGCATCTTGACCCTTGGCTTACACCTTCTTCTCCTTGCAACTTTTTTGACTTTGGGACAACGACATCTTATTGCATCAACCAAACTGCATTTGAAACCATCAAAACGATTTTTGAAAATCCTAAAACGGAAATTCATTTAGGTGATAGTTGGCAATTCCTTGACAGCACAAAAAACAAGTTTGATTTTATCACTTGCTTTCCACCGTTCGGAATGCGTAAAGAGCCAACAGAAATTAACGGATTCAAAACTTCAAACGATTTTGGAGCTACGCTTTTAATAAAAGCATCAATGCTACTTAACGAAAACGGCAGAGCCGTTTTTCTTATGTCGCCTTCATTTTTATTTGATGATAGAAACAAAGAGTTGCTAACCAAACTTGGATTGTTTGCTGATGCAGTTTTCTCAATTCCCAATGGTGCGTTTTTACCACAGACAAACATTGCATCAAATTTTGTTGTCCTTTCAAAACAACCGAAAGAAAAAACTTTCATTGCTGAAATTTCAAACGATGAAAAGACAAACAAGACAATAATTGATAACTATAAAAACCGAAGAGCAGGAAAGGCAATTCAATTAGGTTCATTCATTGACTTCATGGAATTGAAATCCTTTCAAGGATTGTTATCGCAAAATGAAATGCAAGAATTAGTTAAACGAATTGGTTATCCGCCAATTCGTTTAACTGATGTTGCAGTTAGCATAAATCTTTTGAAAGCATCTGATGCCGATGAAGTAGAACACCTTTCTAATTCTGTTTATCTTCCGAAGATTGGTAACAGTGTAGCAGTTACAATGCCTTCGGAAATGAAAATGAAAAATCCGAAAAACTATTTTCAAATTCAACTTGACGAGACAAAAGCAAATTCAACTTTTGTAGCCAACTACTTCAATAGTGTTATTGGAAGAAAACTAAGAGAGAGTTTAGAAGTCGGTGTTACTATTCCATCTATTTCTAAATCTCAATTACAAACGTGTGTTCTGCATTTACCAGAGTTAAAAACACAAATAGAATTGATTAAGATTGACAGCAAGATTGACCAATTTACTTTGCGACTTGAAGAACTAAAAAGAAATCTTTGGAAACAAACCAAGAGTTACAATTCAATTGAGAAGGAATTAAAGAGCATAAACCAAGAAGAAAAACTTGAACAGTGGATTGATAATTTACCTTTTCCAATCTCATCAATTCTTTGGCGTTACTATGCAACAAAAGAAAACAGCAAAAAGGTTGAACACCTTTTTCATTTCTTTGAGGCATTATCCGAATTTTTCTCAATGATAATGTTAAGTGCATTAGTTCAAGACCAAGAATTCTATAAACAAGAACGACACAATTGGATTGACACAGACGAGAAATTTAAAGAATGGTATTTCAGAGCAACATTTGGAAGTTGGAATATTCTCACTTCCCGCCTTTCAAAATCAGTAAGAAGATTTTACACCGATGCAGATAAGAAAGAATTTTGCAAAAATCTCTTTGGAAATCCGACAGAGGCATTTATGAAAATGCTTACTGAAAAAGGAATTATAAATACACTTTTGACAGTTGCTGAATTACGCAACAAATGGAAAGGACACGGAGGCATTACGAGTGAAGAAGAAAACAAACAAAGAGTTACAGCACTTGAACAGCAACTGAATGAACTAAGAAAATTTATTGCAGACGGTTTTGAGGAAACAAAAATTGTTTCTGCAAAACAAGGCGAACTTGACGAAGGCGTTTGGACATTTACAGCGAAAGAACTTATCGGAGCAAAATCACCTTTTAGAGAAACAGAAATAAAATCATTGGTTGGACTTGATAAAAAGAAACTTTACTTGACACATACAAATCAATACAAGCCAGTAGAGTTGTTGCCATTCATAAAGTTTGTTGAACTCTCTGATGCGGTTTATTTTTATACAAGTATTGAAAGCAAAAATGTTCGTTGGGTTTCTTATCATTTTGACAAAGACCCCGAACTAAATCAACCAGCGGACAACGAATTATTTAAAGCGTTTGAATTTCTAAAACACAATGACAACAAGAATTCAAACGGACAGTAAAAACAAGCTATGGTATATTTCACCGACTTTTTTGACATCACAGAGGACACAGTTGAAAAATACGGTGCGTTCAATATTTCATTGATAAATGACTTGCCACTTTTCATTGACCCTTTCTTGCTTTTCGGTAGCGACAAACCAGAGTTTCAACAACTGCATAATGAAATCCTTGAGTATTTAGGATTTCTAAAAACAAAATCAGAAGAAGGAATAACCGACTTGGGACAAATTAAATCTTGGTATTGTTTTCCAGAAGTAAAACAAAATTGGTTTGGTTACAGCATGGTTGGCAACAGCGGTAGCGGACTTGGACAAAAGTTTGGTAAAGCATTATCAGCAAACATGCACATCGTGTTTCATGATTTAGGAAACGAAAAAATTCCAAAAACTTCTCACCTTGAAAAAGCAGGATTGTTTTCAATCGGTGTTGGCAAGGACAACATTAGCGACTTCACTTGTAACCTTATCAAATCTTATCTTCTTCAATACACAGCTAAGTTTGCAGAGAAGCATCTGAAAGAAAGTCAGTCAAAAGAGTTAATGGTTGACAAAGCATTCTTTGATTACAACCTTGAAAGATGGATGCCGAAAAAATACACTTTGCCTTACCTCTTTAACGACTATGTTTTACTTACGCCCAAAGACATTCTAACTAAGGACGACAATTGGATAAATAGCAATGACCTTCATGGAAAGTTTGACACTATTTGCAGGGCAATTCCCAACGACCAATTGAGAAGTGAAATTTATAATTACTTCAGGACACGATTGCCAAGAAAGAAAGCGAACAAGCAACCATCACAAAAAGAAAGAACACATGCGATTTATGACACCATAAATAAGTTTCCAAAAATTATTGAATACTATATCAAGTATAAAGAGACCAATAAAGACGGTGCAAAAAATATTTCAAAAGAAAAGGTAAGTGAGGTTGAAACCATTTTCGTTAGAAATGTAATGGACTTAATTCAAAAACTCACTGACAACAGTGAGTTTTACAACATCAAGCCAGCTTCATCACATGACGAAGCATTGCAGAGAGTTATTTACATGAAAGATGTAATTGAAAAAAATGATGGCTATCGTTTCTTTTATTCCAAAGGACAACCAATCAAAAGAGAGCAAGACCTTCAACTCATTTTCAAACTAACATGGTATTCCTCAATAATGGATGTCAATCGTGAACCCAACAATGGTAGAGGACCTGTTGACTATTCTATTTCAAAAGGTTCGCAAGACAAAACATTAGTTGAATTTAAGTTGGCATCAAACACACAACTCAAAAGGAATCTTTTGAACCAAGTCAAAATATATGAAGCAGCTAACGGCACAAAAAAAAGTATCAAAGTAATTATCTACTTTGACAGAAACGAATTGCTAACTGTAACAAGTATTCTCAAAGAACTTAAACTTCAAAACGACCCTTCAATAATTCTAATAGACGCAAGACGAGACAATAAAATTTCAGCTTCTAAAGTATGACCGATATGATTAAAACATCTAACAAACATTTCTGCAAATTTGAAACATTTGTGCTTCGGAAGAACAGCAGGGCAGCCGATAACAGCGGGTTTAAGAAATTGGCGGTTCAGTGGTTAAATCAAGTTCGGTTTTTCAATCAAACATTTGTGGTGGAAGACAGTTTTGTGCTCCGAAATCGCCAACTTCTTAAACCCGCAAAACGTTATCGGCAACCCCAAGGACAATGCAAACTTTAAACGACAGTGCTAGAAATGACAAACACAAAAGATGTAGAACAACGGATTTGGGCAACTCTTAATAAATTAAGAAGTGAAATGGAATTTTCTCGTTTCCATAACACCAAACTTCTTGAAATTATTGGAATAACGCAAGAACAAGAAAAGTTTGACCGAATTCTAAATGATAAAGAATTAATTAGTCTTGCCTCAAGTATTGAAAGCTTTACCCCACCACTTTACATTTATAATTTCATTAATGCACTTTCAAAGTTTGTAAATCCTAAAACGCATTTTGACCCTTGGTTAACACCTTCATCTCCGTCTAACTTTTTTGACTTTGGAATAACAACGGCATATTGTTGCAACCAGAAGGCTTTCGAATTTATCAATACTATCTTCGCAAATCCAGAAACTAAAATTTATTTGGGCGACGGCTCAAAAGAAATGGAAGAGCTTAAAACAAACTTTGATTTCATCACCTCATTTCCACCGTGGATGATGCGCAGAGAAGCAATTAAGATTAATGGCTTACAAGCCCCAAGCGACCTTGCTTCTACCCTAATTGTTCAATCGTCTTTACTCCTTAACGAAAACGGGAAAGCCATATTTCTCATGCCACCTTCTTTTCTATTTAACGAAAAGGTAAAAGAAATAATCAACAAACTCGGGTTGTTTGTAGATGCAGTTTTTTCAATACCTACAGGAGCATTTCTACCTCAAACAAATATCGCTTCTAATCTTGTTATTGTTACAAAAAAACAAAAGGAAAAAACCTTTATCGCAGAACTTTCCAACGATGAAAACACTAATAAAGCAATAATCGAGAATTACAAAAATCGGAAAGAGGGAAAAGCAATTCAATTAGGTTCATTCATTGAATTTAATGAATTTAAATCTTTCAACGGACTATTGTCTCTAAACGAAATGCAAGAATTAGTCAAACGAATTGGATATCCGCCGATTGGTTTAACTGATGTTGCTGTTATTGTAAATCTTTTAAAAGCCAAAGACCCTGATGAAGTATCTCATCTTTCTAACTCAGTTTATCTACCGAAAATTGGCAACAGTTTAGCAGTTACAATTCCTGCGGAAATGACAATGAAAAACCCAAAAAATTATTTTCAAATTCAACTTGACGAAACAAAAGCAAATTCAACTTTTGTGGCCAATTATTTCAATAGTGTAATTGGCAGAAAGTTAAGAGAAAGTTTAGAAGTTGGAGCAACTATACCTTCAATTTCGAAAGCACAATTACAAACTTGTGACTTGTATTTGCCAGAATTAAAAACGCAAGTCGCAATTGTTGAAATTGATAGTAAAATTGAGCAATTCAACTTGCGCCTTGAAGAACTGAAAAGAAACCTTTGGAAACAACCTAAGAGTTTTCATTCAATAGCAAAAGAATTGAAGAATATAAATCAAGAAGAGAAACTTGAACATTGGATTGACAAATTACCTTTCCCTATTTCATCAATTCTATGGCGTTACTATGCAACAAAGGAAAACAGTAAAAAGGTTGAACACCTTTTTCACTTTTTCGAGGCACTATCTGAATTCTTCGCAATGCTAATGTTAAGTGCATTAGTTCAAGACCAAGAGTTTTATAAAAAAGAACGACACAATTGGATTGACAACGATGAAAAATTCAAAGAGTGGTATTTCAAAGCAACTTTTGGAAGTTGGAACATTTTAACATCCCGACTTTCAAAATCAGTGAGAAGATTTTATAGTGATGCTGAAAGAAAAGAGTTTTGTAAAGCTCTTTTTGGAAATCCAACAGAAGCTTTTATGAAAATGCTAACTGAAAAGGGTATTATAAACACTTTGTTAACAGTTGCAGAACTTCGTAACAAGTGGAAAGGACACGGAGGAATTTCAAATGAGGGAGAAAATAAACAACGAGTAGCAACGCTTGAACAACAACTAAACGAATTAAGAAAATTTATAGCAGACGGTTTCGAGGAAACAAAAATTATTTCTGCAAAACAAGGAGAACTTGAAGAAGGCATTTGGACATTTACAGCGAAGGAACTTGTTGGAGCAAAATCTCCATTTAAAGAAGCAGAAATTAAATCACTGATTGGACTTGACAAAAAGAAACTTTATTTGTCACATACAAATCAAAATAAGCCAGTGGAACTACTCCCATTCATAAAGTTCATTGAACTCTCAGAAGCAGTTTATTTTTATACAAGCATTGAGAGTAAAAATGTCCGTTGGGTTTCGTATCACTTTGACAAAGACCCAGAGTTAAACCAACCAGCGGACAACGAACTATATAAAGTATTTGATTTTCTAAAACAGAGTGAAAAAAGAAATAGTTAATATTAAAATAAAATTATGAAAACAAAAGCAGATTTAATTATGTTAGCAGGAACAGGAGCCAATCTTGTTATTGACGCTAAAACGAAATCAACAGCAGACATTATTATGATTGTCGGGTCAATAGGTCTTAAAGACAGTCATATCACTATTCGTAACGCTTATTGTAAAACTACGGCAGACCTTCTTCAAATTGCTACTGTTTATTCAAAGAATATAACTTACGACTTGACAAAATGCAATGAAGAAAATTGATGTTAACTTTTCGGTCCGAGAGATGGGAAGCCGATAACAGCAAATTTGCGCAAAAATGGCTGACGGTGGTTTACGTCAATTCATCAGTTATTTACTTAATTTAGTGCGGTACGACAATGGTTCTGCATTAATGCCATTTCTGCACAAATTTGCAAAACGTGTGTGTCTTGAACAGATTGCGGAACTAGTTTGATGCTTTAAAAAGAGATGAGAGTAGGCCTCTCGGTGGCGACTTTCAGGAGTAGCCACCAAACGACTTTATGGTGCGATTGCTGAAAAGTAATGGTGCTGAGCGATAAAGAAAAACGGCTACAGAGATAGCTGTAGGTAAGTGTAGAAGAGTTGAACCCTTCGACAGGCTCAGGATAAACTACGGTGAACCAATGATGAAGCCTCGTAAGGAAGAGAGGTATTGTCGAAAGCAGGTAGCTACGTTTGTATTTGCGACTAATTGTACCGGAAACCTGATTACCGAATACACGGCAACCGGGGTAATCCCGATAACTATCGGGAGGCAGGACTTCTACGCAGGCTCTATTAAGGAACAAGAGAAATCTGTTTCGCTTTGTAAAATCGAGAGAGGAAACAAACAGCATGGATGTGGCTGAGAAACAGGTGGCAGACCCAATCGTTTAGTGAAGAAGTGTTTGTAATGAACATGGAGCGAAGGGCTGGGCATGTTTAGTTTTCAGAACAATTTACAACCTTTCGGGAGATGATTTATTATTTCTGAGACAAAATCACAACCGATACCATTGGGTATAGGTACATCCAGAAAGATAGAAGTATCTTTACGTGATTTATGGACATGAAGAGCCCCCGCATTGGGCGGGGCAGGCTGTATGAAGGGAGACTTTCACGTACGGTTCTGTGAGAACACAAAGGTGAAATTCCTTTGCGTGACTCGCTTAGCGGTAAGTTTTTGACCGACAGCACTTAACAACAGAAAAATAAATTTTTATAAATAAATTAGAATTATGGGATTTAATATTGCAGGCTTAATAATCAATAAGAAAATTGAAAGAGAACAAGAACTTGAAAGTTTTTTGGAAAACAAACTTCATTATGTAAAAGATGTGGAATTTGAAGACGCAACAAGTAGCAGCAAAGACGAAAATACTATTGACGTTTTACAGACAGAAAATGGAACTTTAATAATAACAGAAATGGGGCAAATCTACGACTTGACAAATATTCAAAGCGAGGTTGTACAATTTATAGTTTCTGACGTTTCTGACACATATTATTTTGAGAAATATTCTAATGGAAATCTTGATAGAAAATTTATTTCTTCACAGGGCGAAATTGCCGAAGACATTGGAGAAGGAATTTTGAACGAAGATGATGATTTAATGGACAAAATTTGGGAATTTGCTGATGATTACTTGCAGAATAAATTTACTGAAAATATGTTTGACCTAAAATTTAAACGATACGAATTTAGTACATGACAAAAATTACAACCACTTGAAAATGAGGGAAATAGTTCTATAATTATTTGTATAATAGACTGATATTCAGTATATTAAAGAAT
>NZ_JBEPPD010000038.1:0-11653 GCF_040547165.1 Pedobacter sp. UYP30
ATTCTCAATATACCGGGGTTTTATGAGCACATTGAGAAAGTAAATCAAGAAAGAGAAAAGATTAAAAACAGGTAAAATTATTTTTCGATTTCTTTTAAATTTCATATTTTTATAAATAGTTATAATAAAAAAAATTCTTATAGAAAACGTTTATGCTTAAACGGTATTAAAATTATAATCTGCCACATTATTACGACATGTTTACAAAGCCAATAACCAGTACGGATATAAATTCCTTTTTACTTTAACAAAGGAAGTTCTAACTGTAATTCTTAAACCCTACTATTGCAACGATTAATATTTGTATAATTGAAAAATATACTTTCAGCTACAAAAGAGGTCTTACTCGGTATAAAACATACCGAAGATCATGACCTGACTATTCCAACAAATTTTTCCTGTTACAACGTTATATTTATAACAGAGGGTGCAGGCGTCTATCATGCAGACTTTGGAAAGTTCAATTTTACAGCGCCGGTTATTTTATTTTCAACACCATTACAGCAGATTTGTATTGAAAGAGAAAGTGCTTTTGAATACACAATGCTACAGTTTCATGGCGATTTTTATTGTATCGAATATCATAAAGCACAGGTCTCATGCAATGGCCTGCTTTTCAATAACATTTACATAGAGCCATCAGTAAGCCCGACAAGAAAGGAAGCCTCAGATCTTGACCGGCTGCTTAATGATATGGATGAGGAATTAATGACCGAGTTCGCCGATGAAACAATTCTGCGCGCATATCTTCAATTATTTCTGGCTAAGACAAGTAGCATAAAGATCAGGTCGATGAAGCCCGAAAACGCTTTAACCGAACGGGACGAACAAATGGAAAAGTTTAGCAAGCTTTTGGATGCACATTTCCTTGAGCTCCATAAGCCAAATGATTACGCAGCGCTATTGGCAATGACGCCTAATAATTTTAGTAAGCGTTGTTCACGTCATTTTAAAAAATCTCCATCCGTATTGATACAAGAGCGCATTATTCTGGAAGCCAAAAAGAAACTGCACCTGACCAGAATGAGTATAAAGGAAGTGGCCTACAGCCTTAATTTCTACGATGAGTTTTATTTCAGTAGGTTTTTTAAGAAATTCACGAAAGTTTCTCCTCAAATTTTCCGCGAAAAAGCGGGAATATCGATCATAGCCGATCTGGCTGACTAGGCGTTTATTGCCGTCAATTTATAACACATTTAATTTTCTCGAATTTAACCCGTGACTTGTCACATTTGTCCAAAGCTTTGCCTCTTTAGTCCATGGTTTCGCATGGCGTATACAACTACATTTGATTTGTCAAAAAATAAGAGACATAACGTAAAGATAAATTGAATCATGAAATATACTGTAATTACATGGATGGCAAACCTGGAGCAATTAGGAAAAACTGTAGTCCGATATGGAATCGTAGTCGTTTTTATTTGGATAGGTTTTCTTAAATTTTCTCCCTATGAGGCCGATGGAATTGTGCCGTTTGTAGCCAACAGCCCTTTCATGGCCATGTTTTATAATCACCCGAGCGAATACAAAACACATATGAATCCAGAAGGTAAATTAGTCCCATCAAACCGCAAATGGCATCAAGAAAATAACACATATGGTTTTTCAATTTGTTTGGGTGTGTTCCTGATCGCTGTTGGCGTGTTTGTAGCACTACCTAGAACATTTCTGCTACCAAGTTTAATAGCCAGTATTCTGGTTTTTTTGATGACATTAGGTACACTGTCATTTTTAATAACTACTCCCGAAAGCTGGGTCCCGCACTTAGGCGATCAGCAATGGGGATTTCCTTACCTGTCGGGGCGGGGAAGATTAGTGATAAAAGATATTGTTATACTGGGTGGCGCGATCTTAACGATGAGTGAAACAGCTCAGTTGTATCTAAAGAGATTAAAAGTAGTTTAATAAGGAAAATATGAAAACGATCACAGTACCATCTATTGAACAGGTTGATCCTGAATCGCAGTCGATGTTTGAACAAATGAAAAAGCGAATGGGCAAAGTGCCCAACTTATATGCTACAATGGGTTATTCATCGCATGGCCTGAAAGGCTTTATTGATTTTGAAACAGCATTAAGTAAAGGTGTTTTTACCGGAAAACAACGGGAAGCGATAGCCCTGACTGTATCTGAAATAAACCATTGCGATTATTGCCTGGCAGGCCATACTGCGATGGCCGTAAGAAATGGACTGTCAATTGAAGATACCTTAAAAATACGCAGCGGTGGCATCGAAGACAAGAAACTTGACGCGATCATTAAGCTCTCCAAGTCAATTATAGACAACAAAGGGCATGCAGAGGATCAATATCTGGAAAACTTTTATAGCGCAGGATTTGACGAGGGTGCACTAATGGAGCTTATCGGATTTATTAGTTTAAGAATATTCACCAACTACGTTTTCGCTGCAACCAATATACCTATTGACTACCCGCTAGCACCTATATTAACTGAATAGTAAAGATAAATACAAACTGGAATTTTTTAACACATTAAATTATAATTATTATGAAAAAAATAGCAGGTGTAGAAATACCCGACAGTTCAATTGCAAAACAGGCCACAGAGCTTTTACTGGAACATGGCACAGAATTTATTTACAATCATTCGTTAAGGGTCTTCCTTTTTTCATCACTCAATGGACAAAGAAACAACCTTAAGTATGATCAGGAATTACTTTACATCAGTTCGGTTTTTCATGACCTGGGCTTAACAAGTCATTACAGTAGCCCTGATCTTCGGTTTGAGGTGGATGGTGCCAATGCGGCAAGAGATTTCTTAAAAGGCCATGGCTATCCGGCAGATGCCCTCAGACTTGTTTGGGATACTATCGCGTTGCACACCACTATTGGTATAGCGGAGCATAAAGAGCCGGAAGTGGCATTAATGTATTCTGGTGTTGGGCTTGACGTAATGGGAGAAGGATATGAAAACCTGAGCGAAGCAAACCGATTGGAGATAATAGGTGAATTTCCGCGTAATGACTTTAAGAAAAATATAATTCCAACTTTCTTTAAAGGCTTTGAACATAAGACCGAAACAACATTTGGAAACATCAAGGCCGATGTTTGCTCGTTTATGATCCCTAATTTTCACCGGAAGAATTTTTGCGATTGCATCCTTCATTCACCGTGGAGCGAGTAGTTTAGAGAATAGCGTTTGCTGCACGCTGTCGAAATATAATTAACTACTCTTTCCAGTATAGAATTTTGCAAATGCTCATGTCAGTGAGCCGTTAGCCAAAACAATTTGAGCCCCTGAGAAAACTATTGCTTTTTTGAACAGGCTACATTTGTACTGTTCACAAATAGAAGTTAATTAATAATTATAGAAATGAAAAAAATAGCATTAGTTACCGGGGCATCAGCCGGAATTGGAAAAGAAACTGCGAGGCATTTGGCAGCACATGGATATAAAGTTTATGCGGCAGCAAGGAGAATTGATAAAATGGCAGACCTTATGCCGTTGGGCATAAAAAGTATAGCTTTAGATGTGACGGATGATGCTTCCATGATGAGTTGTGTAAATGCCGTTGTGGAAGCCGAGGGGCAAATCGATATCTTAATAAATAACGCAGGATTTGGTTCTTATGGCGCAATTGAAGAGGTGTCAATGGAAACAGCAAAATACCAAATGGAAGTTAATTTATTTGGTGCGGCAAGAATGATCCAATTGGTACTCCCGTATATGAGGCAACAAAAATGGGGCAAAATTGTGAACATATCTTCGATAGGCGGTAAATTGGCCGGCCCGTTTGGTGGCTGGTATCATGCCAGTAAATTCGCGATGGAAGGTCTAAGCGATAGCTTGCGTAATGAGGTTAAACCATTTGGAATTGATGTCATTGTTATCGAGCCCGGGGGCATCAAATCTGAATGGGCTGGAATTGCCCAGGATAGCATGCTAAAAACATCCGGAGAGGGCGTTTACGGCTCCGTGGTACATAGATTTATCAAAGCCCATACTAAATTGGAAAAAAAGAATCCTGGACCCGAGCTCATTTCTGCTTTAATATTAAAAGCGGTGGAAGCAGACAGCCCCAAAACGCGTTACCATGCCGGTTATTTGGCAGGCCCTGCACTTTTTCTGCGCAAGGTACTGTCAGACAAAATGTTCGATAAAATTACCATGAGCGCCATAAAATAATCTTAGAATAGAACAAGATGGCAGATCAGCATTATTTTAACCTGTTATATTCCTGCGAGCCCGAACAACGGCAAGGCAGTACGCAACTTGTTTCCGAACATGCGCTAAGCTTTATTATTTCTGGGGAAAGCCATTTGTATACTAGTCGGGGTAGAGAGGTGTTTGGTAAGGGTACTATCGGTCTTATTCGCAGAAATCAATTGGTAAAAGCAGTTAAAATGCGAGGTGCGGATGGTGTGGCCTTCCATGCTGTTAATATATTTTTAGACCAGGAATCGCTGAGGGGATATAGTGCAAAAAACAATGTGTATGCTGCCGGTCATTACATGGGAGAACCCTTGCTACTTTTGCGGGAAGACCCATTTTTGATCGGGTTTTTCCAATCGCTAATCCCATATTTTGATCATCCCGGAAAACTGACCCAAGCCCTTTCTGCACTTAAAACTTCCGAGGCCATTGAACTGCTGTTGCGAGACCCAACAATTAAGAATTTTTTGTTCGATTTCAGCGAACCTTTCAAGATCGATCTGGAAACGTTTATGACGAAGAATTATATGTTTAACGTAGCAATAAAGGAATTTGCCAGGCTAACGGGAAGAAGTCTTGCAACCTTTAAGAGGGACTTTACAAAAACATTTAATTCCACTCCCGAAAGGTGGATCAGGGAGCGAAGGCTGCAACAGGCACATTTTTTAATAGCTATGCAAGGCCGGCAATCCTCAGAAGTTTACCTGGATGTTGGGTTTGAAAACCTTTCGCATTTCTCACAAGCATTTAAATCGTTTTACGGTTATAATCCATCCGCAATCCCAACTGAACTTTAAAAGGAACTGTTCGGCGTCCAGCATTAATTTAATATTGCTGTACTTATATTTTGCACTTAGTAAATATTATCAAATGAAAATTCATAAAGTGCCTGTTAAGGTGGCTATAGCCCTTTTACTGTCTATTTTTTACAATAGCGCCATTGCGCAAATTAATCATCAACCTATGAAAAAGCCAAGCATGTCATCAGCCGAGAATGTACATTATCGGGACCTAAAAGTAAATGGACTTAAAATATTTTACCGGGAGGCCGGACCTTTAAACGCGCCAGTGATCTTGCTGCTGCATGGCTACCCGACCTCTTCGTTTATGTTCAGGAACCTGATTCCTATTCTAAGCAGAAATTATCATGTTATTGCACCGGACATGCCAGCGTTCGGCTTTTCTGATGCGCCGGATCGAGAGAACTTCACTTACACCTTTGACAATATAGCAAATGTGATGCAGGGTTTTATAGATGAATTGGCACTAAAGCACTTTGCAATTTATGTGTTTGATTATGGTGCCCCGGTCGGCTTTAGGCTAATTACTGCTAATCCTGAAAAAATTACGGCAATTATTTCACAAAATGGCAATGCCTATGAGCAAGGATTAAGTACTGGCTGGAACCCGGTACAAAAATACTGGAAAGAGCCTACCAAGAAAAATAGGGATCAGCTGAAACAATTTTTAACCATCGACGCTACCAATTTTCAATACCGCACTGGTGTTGCAGATCAAAGCCTGATAGCTCCGGAGACGATCGCTCTTGATCAGCATTTTCTTGACCGGCCTGGTAATGTGGAAATCCAATTGGATCTATTGAAAGATTATGCTAATAATGTAAAGTTGTATCCTGCCTGGCAAGCCTATCTCCGAAAATATCATCCCCCATTGCTAGCCGTATGGGGTGATAAGGATCCTTATTTTTTACCCGCCGGGGCTGAAGGTTACAAGATCGATAACCCCAATGCCCACGTTAAATTTTACAATACTGGACATTTTGCCTTGGAGACAAATTGCGAGGAAATAGGTAAAGATATATTAACGTTTTTAGATGCCCTCCCCTACAAGCCGCACTAATCTCTTCGCTATATAAAATCAAATCATGTTAAAACAAAAAATATTATTTAAAAATGCCACCATCATATCTATGGATAGAACAGTTGGTGATCTTCCGTCAGGTGACGTTCTAGTCGAAAATGATAGGATCAAACAGGTCGCAGCTTTTATCCACGCTGATGATGCACAGATTATCGACGCATCGGGCATGATATTGATGCCAGGTTTTACGGATTCCCATCGCCATGCCTGGCAGGGCACACTTCGCCGTTTAATGCCTAACGTTAACAATTTGATGTCCTATGTGGGCGACATCCATTTTGGCTTAGCAACATTTTACAGACCCGGGGACATCTATCTTGGTAATCTACTATCTGCTTTGAGTGCGATCGATAGTGGCATAACGACCATCATTGATGCCTCACATAATACAAGAAGTTATGCACATGCCAATGCAGCGATAGATGCCCTTGAAGAAGCGGGAATCCGGGCGTTGTATGCGCCGGGTTTTCCATTAGGCGGAGAATGGGACAAGGCTTTTTGGCCAGGAGGTTTAGAAAAGTTAAAAAATGAACGCTTAAATACAGATCATTTAATCAAACTTGGCGTATTTACGCACATGGGCGTAGAGGGATGGGATAACGCACGCAATCTCGAACTGCCCGTTGTGACCGAGTTTTTGGGGAAGGAATTAGCAGAAATGTTACCAAGCCTTAAAGATAGTAATATGCTTGGTCCGAATAATATATTCAACCACTGCACCGGTCTTACTGGCGAAGCATGGAAAATAATGAGTGATACTGGCGTAAGCGTAACCCTTGACCCGAGGTCAGATGCGCAGTATGGTTTGGAAGAGGGAATATTCCCGTACCAGCGTGCAATAGACCACGGCATTAAGCCGGGTTTAGGAACAGATCTGGAAACCTCTTATGGCGGTGACATGTTTACCGAAATGAGTGTAGGTTTCGCACTTCAGCGAGCTTTCGCGCAGAATATGCGTTACAATGGCAATGATAGTGCACCACTTCCGGTAAGTTCAAGGGCAATTCTGGAAGCGGCTACGATCAATGGTTCCCAGATCGCCGGTTTTGGTGCGGTGTCGGGAAGTATAACACCCGGAAAATCCGCGGACCTCATTCTTATTAAAACAGATAGCCTCAATCTTTTTCCATCAAATAGTGCAATTGGTACCGTTGTGCATGCTGCCGACCGAAGCAATGTTGACCTGGTTATGATTGCTGGTAAAATATTAAAATCAGACGGTAAGCTGGTGGGTTTCGATATTTCGAAAATCCAAAAAGAGATAACTGAATCGCTTGCTTATCTATTCGGCAAAAGTGGATATCAAGCAAATGTCTTTGAAGAAGACTTTCCGGGAATCACTTTGTAATCAAGCGTTTCGATAATCAAATAGTAAAAGCAACATTAAAAATATGACATCATGAAAAGTAATTCTGAAAAAAAGTTAACCGATACGGGCAGCGACGAGAGACAGGTTCAGCAAGTCCTTGCAAAATATGTTAGAGCAGCGGATAATCTTGACGGCGAAGCAATGAAAGAACTCTTCACAAAGGACGGCAAGGTGGAGGTATTCTATGTCAATTCTGGGATTGCTGAGCGGCTATTTGTATTAAACGGGCCTGATGAAATAGCTAATGCCATATCGAACCTGATGGCACCCCATCCTGCCGGAGGCTGGTCTCATCATACCACCAATGATCATATAATCGAAGTAAATGGAGATGTTGCCGATATAGATGCGCAGTTTATCCGGTTTGATACATTAGGTGCCATACGCCCTCAAGGTGGCTGGCCAGCAGGCACTGTAGGCTTAATGGGTAGCGTAACCGCCACGGAAGCGGGTTATTACCGGCCCACACTAAAAAAAGAAGATGGTATCTGGAAACTAGCGACGCATCGAATCTTTCATGATCTGCCTTTTGTAATGTCTGGACAATAGACGGAAATTCTAAGACCATTTGATTTTAACGTGGCGCACAATTTTAAAGTAAAATTACGGCTCATGGTTCAACAGGGAATCGGGATGCCTAAACAGTAATAAACATTATTTAAAAACTTAAAAATATGTTAACTAACAATCATGTAAATGCACCGACTCAATTTATAGAGGTTGGCGAAATAAGGTTTGCTTATCGCAGGCTTGGTAAAAAAACAGGAACACCAATTTTATTATTAGGTCATTTCCGGGCAAACATGGAAAACTGGGACCCGGCGGTAACAGATGGATTAGGCCGGGATAGGCCTGTGATCCTGTTCTCCAATACTGGTATAGGTGCAAGCTCAGGCTCAACACCTGACAATGTTTTACAAATGGCCAAAGACGCAATAACATTTATCGATGCCATGGGACTACAATTGATCGATCTTTTGGGATTCTCGCTGGGTGGTTTTATCGCACAGCAGGTCACTATTTTAAGGCCTGATCTTATTAGGCGATTAGTCCTTGCCGGAACGGGCCCCGAGGGAGGTGAGGATATGGAAAAATTTACGGATGAAGTTACCAAAGCAGCTATAAATGAACCGCCGTTATTGGAAGATTTTTTACTTCTTTTCTTTTCGCCAAGCGAAAAAGGTCAGAAAGCAGGTAAAGAATTCTGGAATAGACGCCACCTTCGTGAAGCAGGAATTGAACCTGCCACAACCATCGAAGTGATGGGCGCTCAGGCAAAGGCAATTGCCGATTGGGGAATTCCTGCTAACCAGTTTCTTCAATTAAAAAGAATTACCCAGCCGGTATTGATCATGAATGGCAATAATGACATTATGGTGCCGACTAAAAACTCTTATCTGATGTTTAAACATATCGAAAACAGTAAATTAATCCTTTACCCGGATTCAGGGCATGGTTTTCTGTTTCAATATCCATTGGAATTTGTGGAAGATGTTTCTGCTTTCCTTAACAAGAGTTTTTAAGTGTTAGCAGTGTCATAATCTTTGTATGATAATATATGAAGGACATTTTAACCACTCCAAAAGCATTACGGTTTACCAAAATATTATTAGAAAAAATGAAAGCGATAATTTTAAAAACCCCTGGAGGCGTTGAAAAAATGCTTCTGGAAGAAATGCCAGAACTTCAGGCAACTCCTGGCCATGTAGTCGTTGATGTAGCAATAGCCGGTGTGAACTTCATGGATATTGGTACTAGGGAAGGACAATTCATGATCGCCCCATTTCCCATGACCCCCGGAGTTGAAGGTGCTGGTACGGTAGCTTACGTAGGAGCTGGTGTCACAGAATTTAAGAAAGGGGATCGTGTAGCCTGGTTCTTTATTGTAGGAAGTTATGCCGAACAGATTTTGGCACCCGCCGGGCTGCTGGTTCCACTTCCTGATGATATTAACTTTGAAACGGGCGCTTCTTTGATGATGCAAGGATTAACGGCTCAACATTTCACTTCATCAACTTATGCAATCAAGCCCGGCGATACGGCGCTGGTACACGCTGCCGCTGGCGGAGTTGGGCTTATGATTACACAGATGGTAAAACTTTTGGGGGGACGTGTAATCGCAAGGGTATCCAGCGAGGACAAAGTTGTAATTGCGAAAAATGCGGGTGCAGATGAAGTCATCGTTACGCAAAATCCAGATTACGCAGAAAAAGTGTTGTCGATGACCGATGGCGAAGGTGTGCATGTCGTTTATGATAATTCAGGGGCTGATACGTTTTGGGAATCGATCGCATCCCTGCGTACGCACGGAGTGATGGCTTATTATGGCGCAAGTATGAAAAAGCTTGCACCAATAGACATCTTGAGTATCCCTAAAAGCATCTTACTTACCTATCCAACAATACAGGATCATGTGAGGAGCCGCAAAGATATCCTACAGCATTCTTTACAGTTATTTGATTGGTTCAGGAATGGGAAGTTAAAGGTGTTTATCGGAAAAACATATCCATTGTCGGATGCGGCATTGGCCCATTTGGATATTGAATCACGGCGAACAACCGGAAAGCTTTTATTGATGACGGGTGCTGATAAGCCTGTTAAACCGGAATGATTATATTTACAAAACTGAATAACTACCAATGAAAACGATTTTCATTACCACCTCCAGCAACGGCCTATGACGGTTGAAAGCAATAGATGGACATATTGCATAGCTTTATATACACAAAAAGCAGATACGGTCAATTATTTATAATATAAATTTAGTTAATCATGAAAACAATAGATAAGGTTTACATTGATGGAGCATTTGTAACTCCTCACGGTAGTGAATTATTTAATCTGATAAATCCGACTACCAATGAACTGATCGGTAGTGTGGTTCTGGGCGATGAAATAGATACGAAAACGCCATTCATAGCGCAAAAAAAGCCTTTAGTACCTTTTCCAAAACTACCAAAGCAGAACGGATAAACTATCTTGAAAAACTGCATGATGCGGTTATGAATAGGGTTGAAGAAATTACTGCCGCTACCATTGAAGAGTATGGGGCGCCCGTGCAGCGAGCAATCTGGTCAAACAGAATAGCCGCGGATAGCTTTCTCCACTTTAAAACGGTATTAGAGAACTTTGAGTTTGAAAAAATAGTAGGAAAATCAAATGTAATATTGGAACCAGTTGGGGTTACCGCAATTCTTACTTCGTGGAATGCGAACGCCGGTTCAATTTGTGTCAAACTCGCCGCTGCAATAGCTGCCGGCTGTACTGCTATAATCAAACCAAGCGAATTGAGCGCCTGGCAGACCCAGATACTGGCAGAAGCATTTCATGAAGCGGGTTTGCCTAATGGAGTGATTAATATAGTAAATGGGCGTGGAGAAATAGTAGGGAAAGAGCTTAGCCGTAATAAAGATGTTGTAAAAGTGGCGTTTACAGGTTCTACAAATGTTGGAAAAATAGTTGCCCGCGAAGCGATTGAAACCATGAAAAGGGTCACCCTTGAACTAAGTGGGAAATCACCGAATATTATCCTGAATGACGCAGATTTTTCTGTCGCCATTCCTCAGGCTGTAAGCTTCGCATTTATGAATAATGGTCAGGCCTGTATTGCAGGCTCACGCCTCCTTGTCCCTGAAGAGCGCTTGGCTGAGGTAAAAGAGTTGATTATAAGAGCCGTAAAAAAAATTGTTGTAGGAGATCCAAAAGATGAAAAAACCACCTTAGGGCCGATAGTGAGTAAAAAGCAATATGAACAGGTAGAAAAATATATCAGGGCAGGAATTGACGAAGGCGCCGAGGTGATCATCGGCGGTCTAGGGCATCCTGAGGGTCTTGAAAAGGGAAATTTTGTAAAGCCTACAGTCTTCGCCGGGGTTACTAATGATATGAAAATTGCAAGAGAAGAAATTTTCGGCCCTGTTTTATCAATTTTAACCTTTAGAACCGAGGAAGAAGCTGTTGAGATAGCAAATGACTCTGACTACGGTTTACTTGCTTATGTGAGTTCTTCGGAGTTAGCACATGCTAATCGGATTGCTTTGCTGCTTGCGGCAGGAAGAGTAGTTATTAATGCTTTCAGCCACGATCCTTATACACCTTTTGGCGGCTTTAAACAATCAGGAATAGGTCGCGAAGGTGGCATATTTGGTCTTGAAGAATACCTTGAGCCCAAGGCAATCTTAGTTGGTGTAATTTAAGGAAAAGTACCCACTACGTCAGTATAGAACAGGG
>NZ_JBEPPD010000039.1:0-10546 GCF_040547165.1 Pedobacter sp. UYP30
TTAAAAAGACAATCTTTGATAATCTATTTAAAAGAATGATAAAACATCAACATATTGGTTGGAAATCTATTGTAGTGCCTAAGTAAGTAACTCGATAAATCCTTATCAATACTCTTATCGCTATCCTCTATTATTTGTCGATAAATATCCAGAGTATTTAAGTCGTCTCGTATTTTCATAATTTTTATTTTAAAATTTTAATCGTAACGTTAGCTGCTTCATCAACATTGCTTAGCACCTTATCTATTTCACCTTTTTTGAATGCTTCTATAACTTCGTTGGCTTTAGCTTTATCGTTTGGAAATTGTTCTCGTATTCGCTTATAATTCTGATCTTTAATCCAGTCATCGCTCATTTGCTTTCCATCTTTGGTTTTTCCAAGTTGTGCCTTCCCATAGTTTGCTTCATCAATCACAAATTTAGGTGGTGGTGTCGAATTTTCATAGATACCATCAATACCTTTTTCTATTTTGTTATCTCAAGCAGTCGGGGATTTTTTACCTATGCGTTTAAGATTGTCGCCCGACTTTTTTAACGCGGGGTTTTCGGTTAAATTCTTCTTGGCCGCCATCTCGCCAAGGTTACCTTTTTGCTTTGCGGTAGCTGTTAGTGGGTCGAACTTGTTCATCGCTTCTTCTACAAGTTCATCCGCATTTTTAGAAGCCCACGGCCCACGCCCTCGGTAGCCACAAAAGAGAAACACAAAAGCCTCCGAAAAGAAGGCTTTTAATAATTTAAATAGGCTGTCTTAACTCATCTAGCAAACTCAATATATCCTTTATTTCTCTTCGTCGTCGTCCAATAAAGTCCATCTACCTCCATCAGCTTTAGGTTCTTCCTCAGTCGGAAATTCATCAAGATTAATAGGCTGATCGTCAAGATCATTTTCTATAACTGAAATAAAAAACCCTTTAGTTGGTCTAAGTATATAAATCATTACTGAATCAAAAGGGGATAACATTAAATCATGCGGTGTTGTATATCCAATAATTACAGGTTTACCATAATATAAATCTGACTCATCTTCCAAATCACAATCCCATCGTCCGCCAATGTTTTTTCTTACAACCTCACCAAAATAACAAGCAATACTCTCAATGTCGTCACTATTTTCATCTATGCTGTTTTTTTTAAAGTAATCTTCTAAGTCTTCAAGACTTTCAAGAGAATAATTTAAATTATAACCTTGTTGCTCTGATTTGGTTTGTAAATCTTCTAAATAGTCACTCATGTTAAACATAAATAACCCAAAATTTTCTTCTAATTTTTCTTTGGAGTTCATATTATTTAAGGAATTTGTGTTCCGATTTTATATGTAATTTTTGCCTTATCAAGAGCTTTTAAAAGGGGTTTACTACCCCCTTTTTCGAGAATATATTCGACTTTATAACCTCTTTTTACTAGCCATGCATCTTTTGGGATATCAAATTCTCTAACCTGTTTTGTTAGTGATAATTTACCAGTTTTTAACTGGCCCATATATTTTTCCTCATGCCTATAAATATCCACTTGTCTATAAGTGAACTTTGTCTTTACTGTTTTGCTCGTACCTCCAAATAATTTTCCATAGTCATCTTCTTTACCTAACCCAACTTTGGGATTTTTCATATTGGTTTCGTATTGCTTACTCCATCTCTCATAACTCCATTTCTTCGGGTTATTCATCATTTTCTCCTCATACTCTGCCCACCTTGCTGCTTTATGCTCGGCACTGCCAGCAAATAACTTAGCTTTTTTAGTATTAGAAACCACCTCTCCAAGTTCTCTTCTTATACCGACCTTCAAAGCCTCTGCTGCTTTTAGTTTTTCTGCTAATTCTAATGCCTTTGCCGCCCTTAAAGCTTCTGCTGCTCTTAGGGCTTCAGCAAGCCTAGCTGCCTCTGCAGTTTTAGCCAATACGTCTATCTTTTTCATCGCGCTTGTTTTAGAATTCCTTGCTACGATGTCAATACCATTCCCAGATTTGTTCTGAACTTAGTTGACGGTTTAGGGTTAGTATAAAAAAAGCAAAAACTAGTTTTTTTTGCTTTTTGTAACTTTTTAGGAAACCTTTCATTTTAATCCCCCAATAAATCTACCACCTTTCATATTGTCATCTTCTAAAAAAGGTCTTGCTTTCCATAAGTTCCTGCAGCTGATCTACCTGTAGTTCGTTATACATTGCATTGATTATTTCAATACAATTCTCATAAGAACCTAGAATCTGGAAAGAAGCCCCACTTGTTTCATAAGATTTGGCCGGGATATCGATAATCCATTTGTCTTGGGCACTCCACGCGAACTGAACGAAACGGTCTTCACTATCTATCAATCCAAAGAATGCACCTTTAACATCCGGCAGATCATAGAAAGCTTCGAGAGCTTCCTCAATACTGGCATCATAATCGTTAAGTTCATAATCCCATTCAGGATCGAATAGAAATATCTTCATCTAATTTAAATAGTTTTTTAATGCCTTTTCAAATTTTGGCAGGGCTAAACTAAGATTTCCGGTAACTTCTCCCGTTTGTGTCTCTCTTAGTCCAAATTTCATCTTAATGAGATCTTGAAAACATACTATGATTGTTCTTAGAACTGTTTCGTCTGTTTCGCTATTAAATGCCAAAAGATATACAGCGGCTATTTTTTTATTCAGTCTAGCATTGCTAAAACTTATCTGTCTCAATGCAGTGGCCGCATAGGCTCTAAGTTCCGAATTTTTATTTTTTGTCAACTCATTCTCCAGTAATGGAATATCTTCGCTCTTACCCAGCCAACCAATAACTATTATTCCATAATATTGGTCTCTAAAACTTTCACTCTTTAAAAAATTAACGGCTATCGGTTTAACTTCCGCACAGTCCATGGTGCCTAATATGAACAAAGCTTCTGCCTTTAAGTCGGAGTTCTGTTCTGTTGTTATTTTTCCTAATAAAAATGACTTTCCTGAATCGCCATGTCTTTCGAAAGCGCCTCTAATCTCGTAAAATAAGTAAATGTTTTGTCGGTTTTTTAATAATTGATAATGAAACTCTAAAAATTGAAGCTCATTTGTACTTGACAATTTATCAATAAAATTAATCATCTTTACCTCATCGTAGTTTTTCTGTAATGCAAAGTATTCTAATTTTAATTCGATTAGTGTCATAATCTATTTATAATTACGGGGTGGAAACTTATGGTATTTAATTCTATTGCATGGCGTATGCAGTTTTATGTGCTCACTTTTTCTAAGAGTCTTCATATTATATTCCTTGTCTAATGCTTGTTTTCCTTCAATGGTTCTTCGAGTATAAAGAGGCTGAGTGTGGTCTACCTGATACCCTGTTGGTACTTTGTTTCCTTTAGATTTTAGTATTTGTTCTCTGGCTCTGCCGGAAAGCCCGCTATTAGGGTCTTTAGCATCTCTGAGCAACGTCTTTTTCCGTTCGGAGATACTTCTTTTGAAATCTACGGTATTTGGGTCTTTCGCAAAACGACCGTTTTTCTCTCTCAGTACGCCGTTGGGGTCTCTTTTAACGACTTTTATACCGTCATCCGCACTTTTAGAAACCACCTCTCCCAACTTCCTAGCTTCAGCTGTATTTTCCCCTGCCTTCAATGCCTCTGCTGTTCTCAATGCTTCTGCCGCTTCTAATGCCTTTGCCGCCCTTAAAGCTTCTGCTGCTCTTAAGGCTTCAGCAAGTCTAGCCGCCTCTGCGGTTTTGGCCAATACGTTTGCTCCCTCTGCACCGCTTACCACGGCCTTTACTTCCCCAACTCCCGTTGCCATCAAAGCCGTCTCAAAACCACCGCGCCCGGTATAGTTGCCCCAGTCTCGTGCGCTTTGCTTCGAAGCCCAAACCTTGGCGCTTGCAAGGGCTTTTTTGGTCTGCTGCAGTCCAGCCTTTGCCGCGTTCTCTACATTGGCCGGCGTGGTAACCCAATTATACGCATCTATATGTGCCTGACCAAAATCTGTTACCACTTTTTTCACATTGCCTTGGGTGGTTAGCCAGTCGGCGGCCGCCTTAGCTAATGCTTTTTCATTTAAATAAAAAAGAACCTAATGTATCTAGGTTCTTTAAAAATATAATTTGCTGAATTTACAAAATCAAATAATTATTCCTTACTCAGCCGCTCAATCTCGTCATGAAGTTCTTGATCCCAGATAAATTCCATATCAAATTTCCCGGTGGAAGATAACGTGAATATTGCCCTATTCCATTTGTTGTTGCCACCTTCGGTGGTTATTGCGTGGAGATTTAAAATTGATTTTGCCAATGAGAATCCTCCCGGTGCATTGAATCTTCCTGTTTCATCTAAATATCCTTTAAAATCAACACTACTTCCAACAACTTCTAAATGCAACTGAGCCTTTACCCAATTTTGAACACCTATAGAACCAGCAATTGCTTGTCCTAATTTATCATATATTTCATCTACTGTTTCCATAAAAAATATTAATTTATAAATACTTTGCTATTTTTAATTCCATCAATCCAATAGTCGACTTCTAGTCCGGCAGGTCTTTTACTAACTCCCTCATAAATGTTCCTGATATCCACTTCTACTTTTTTCGGAGGAACCTCCTTTAACGCTTTTGCCCAATCACTTTCCATTTTCTTCCAAGCACCTTGGTTTAATCCCTTCTGCATAGGCACGTAGTTGATCTGTTCTCCGGCACCTTTAAACTGATGCCCTATCAAGTGCCCACCTTCGTCAATGCCTTTTGTTCCATCTTTTAACGTTACCAATTTCCCTTGTTGGTATCCATTCCTACCTAGCTTACCAAGCTCCATATCGCCCTTAACTCGTTTTACTCTACCTAATTCATCTGTTTCGTAGATTTTGTCCCCTACCTTATATTTAGAATTCGGCTTCAATTTGTTATTTAAAATCTTATTCCAATTTCCTTTAGCACCTGGAGTTAATTCTATTACGTCGTCCGCACCTCTAGAAACCACCTCTCCAAGTTCTCTTCTTATACCGACCTTCAAAGCCTCTGCTGCTTTTAGTTTTTCTGCTAGTTCTAATGCCTTTGCCGCTTTTAAAGCTTCTGCTGCTCTTAAGGCTTCAGCAAGTCTAGCTGCTTCTGCCGTTTTGGTCAATACGTTTGCACCCTCTGCACCGCTTACCACGGCCTTTACTTCCCCAACTCCCGTTGCCATCAGCGCAGCCTCAAAACCACCGCGCCCGGTATAGTTGCCCCAGTCTCGTGCGCTTTGCTTCGAAGCCCAAACCTTTGCTTTAGAAAGCGCTTCCTTGGTTTGGTTTAATCCTGCCTTTGCTGCATTCTCCAAATTCCCATCTGTGGTAACCCAATTATACGCATCTACATTCGCCTGTCCAAAATCTGTGAAGACTTTTTTTACATTGCCATCGGTGGTTACCCAGTCGGCGGCCTTTTTTACCCCATCTTTTGTGGATATCGCGGCATCTTTAATGTTCTCTGCCGTTTCGGTAGGGTGGGTGACCGCATGTATCGCCGCGTTCTCTAACTTGTCGGCAGATTCGGCCAAGAACACGAGTCCCTCACCGATGCCCTTTACACCGCCGTAGATCCCCTCGCTAAGCCCAAGCTTAAAGTTCTCTATCTTGCCGGACCAGCTACCTCCCGCATTGTTGAGCTTTTCTTGCTCGTCGAAGCTTTTTTTTATCAAATCATCAAGTTTTCCGCCCCATTTTTTAACCGTTGCATAGTTGCCCTCTTCTCGGTTCTTTTTTATGGCGGCCATTGCCGCAGGAAAGGAAAACTCTATACCTATCTTGCCGCCAATTCCACAGGGCAGCTTGGAATCGTCGAGCAGCTTGCGGTTAGGGCCAATATCCACATTTTCTTGTGCGCCTGTCCATAATAACGGCACAGGTTGGCACTTGCTCCGTGTAATGGTGCAAACACCGAGACAGGGAATGTTTACGTTGGCCAGCTTATCCCCTTCCGTAGCCGAGTTTTTCCTTTGAAGCTAATTATTTATGGGATTGGACACACTGAGATACAGGCACAGTAGAAATTTAGATATACCAGATAGGAGTGCTTAAAAAAAAATTTGAAAATAGATCGTATTAATAGTGCCGAAATTAAAATTGCAACGTTTTAGCATCACCACTTTCTATAATTTTTATAGATAATTTTTTTGAAATCGAATAGGTATCATTTATCTCTTCCTTAACGTCTGCGGTTGCACTGATGACTTTTCCGGTTAACGCGTCGAGATGGTATGTCGCTTCGATTACAAACAGATATTTTTTAAGCTCATAAACAGACTGTTCCAGATTCCGTAACGATGAGATTAAACTTTCTTCGTTTTTATTTCTTAAAGTTAATTTAATTGTGTTTCCATTTCTTTCGTAAGAAATGCCTCTCATTTGATAGTCAAAAGAGAAATTAGATAAAAGACCGGATCTATAAGTGTGGTTTTCGGTGGTGGACTCATTTCCTCCCGTGTAGTGGTTAAAATGATAGGTATCTGGAATCATTAATAGGAACTGCCAATTATTGCTGATAGCTAGATGCATTTTAGGTAGTCCTTTTTTATAACCAAGTATAAATCCGCGTCGTTGCCAATGTGTTTGATATAACTTTGGTATAAGTTCAGTTTTTGCTATTTCCCAATCCCGTTGAAGCTCTTCGGTATTTCGGATTTCTTTTACTTCTCCTTTTAGGTTTCTTGCAAGTTTGTATGTTTGAGAGATTTCACTCAAAGCAATTAGCTCGGGAATGTGTTTTTTAAATGAGTCTTCCTCTGTAGAAATTTTTGTATTTCTTAAACTTAGGATATTTACTATTTCTTTTGGAAGGATTTCCTGCTGTACGCTACATTCTAATTCGGTAAGGTAAATTAATGGTTCGTGCTGGTTTTCTGTAACTGAGGTGACCTCACATGCAACAGAATAATCTGCAGAAAAATGCCGGAGCGTTAAAAGCTCTTTATTATAAGATTGGTCTGATAAAAAATCAAAAAACGACATTACTAGAATTCTTTAACTTACTAATATTTTGGATTTGCAATTTTTCTCCTTTAAATACCTCATCAAATTCTCCGGGTTGCCAGCGCTTCATTTTTAGTAGGCCTTCCCAATCACCAAACGCTGGTGCATCTTCCCAATTGTTTGCTACATTTAGTGGGCGTTTACTGGTCCAGATACATTCTTCGGACGCGTCTTTTTCCCGTTCGGTAACCTTCACATTCCCATTGGTTTCAAATGTATAAATCCACGATTTAAAATCGTCATCATCACCACTTTTCCCATCCTCAAACTCCCAAAACATCATGCCGATACAAAAGTATTTACCATTTTCTTGTTTTCTAAAAACGTAATACATGAAAAGACGCTGATATTCATCAAGAAAAAAAACAGTTATATCTTTTATTACATCCATTTCTAGGCCGCAATCAACATTTGCAGCATCCCTAGGTTTGCAAACTGAAAAAGGCAAATCATTGGCATAAGCGTATTTTGCATATTCCTCTACATTGGTACAGGTTTTTAAAAATTTCTTTGCAGCTTTAGCCTCCTCGGCTCTTTCTGCGGGGAGATGCATGTTATTACCGTATTAAAAGAGCGTATCTTCCTCACTTTGCAATTTTCGTTTCCCTCTAAACCATTCTCTATATAAATATTTATCCATTTTACCAAAATTTTGAATTATCCTTAAATCTCCTCAACATCACAATTCGAAATTTGGAAATTTTTCAAAACATTATAGGCATCTACCGAAACATTTAGCATCATGTTTTCTATAGAGAACCAAAAATCATCCTTCATAGGTATTCCATTAACCTTCAGCCACTTAAAAACCGGCAATGAACGGTCGGGATAAATTTCCTCAAAATGCTCAGATTTAGACACTGTAGCTGTGTCCAACTGAAAACCATTTAGTTGGCTCTTGATCAAGGCATCTGCTAACTTATCTGTAACTATAAAGTGGGCTGCCTCAGTAATCAAGTCATCTCCTAACCAACCGTCAAACTCGTAACACATTGATGAAATCTTTATAGGCCTAGTAGTAACATCGACGATACAATCATCTATGATAGTTCCTGCAACCTCTGGATATAATTCGTAATATTTCATTAACCTGGGATGTTTTCTACATTAGACTTTAGGTATTTAAGATATTGACCGTCCTCATTTTCAAAAATCTCTTTTCCTTCGAGCATATATGCTCTCAAAAGCTCATCAAGTGCTTTATGTTTTTCTTCTAAATTGAATAAAACTTGCCCCAGTCTTAGGTGAACAAATCCGGTTACTTGCCCATCCGGGCAGTTTAATGCATTGTAAAAATTTTCTTTGGCAAGAGTGTATTCCTGCTTAAAAAAATACATATCGCCAAGGCTTGCGTATAGCCAAAGGCTTGCTTCATAACTATTTTTAGGAGCGGGCACAATTTTTAAAGCTGCCTCAAATTTTAAAATTGCTGCGTCAAAATTATCGTTATCCACAAAAACATTTCCTTCTTCACTAAGCTTTTCTATTAAAGCAAAATCTTCATTACTTATTTCTTTATTCATTTTAAAATTACTTTAATTCAAGAAACATTTAATGTTGGTTATTTTTTTAATAAATCAATGTATTCTTGTGGTGCTTCTTGCCACCCACTTCCTTCTGATTTTTGGAAAGATATTCGAAATTGCTTTTGGGCTTCGTCCAAATTGCCCATTTCATAATATACTTTACCTTTCCAAAATTCACCGTCACCTAAATCGTTAGCACTATAAATTGTATAGTATCGAAATATAATATCTGCCCAATTCATAGCATTTTTATAATCTATCAGTCTTACTAGATAAATTTTACAAATCACTTCTGCGATTACATTACTCATCACTACTCCTTCTTTAGGCTCAGGAAATAAACTCCATGCTTCCAGCATCACGGTGAGTGCTTCATTATATTTTTTTTCTCTCATAAGAACATTTGCTTCGCTTTTCTTTTTTAAAATAGCTTGTTCACATTCAACATCAAGTTGTTTCATAATCTATTAATCAATTAAATATTAATTTTTAGGTAAACCATATCTATTCGTTTTGCCTAATATCGCCCCATCTGATGTGTTGTTTTTAAAAAAAACTCTTTATTCCAATCTAGTTGTTTTGTGGATTATTAAAAAACTCCGAGTATTTTTCATCACCACTTCCAAAGCAGTGACCATCAGAGTCTTTGAAAGCTTTCTCAAATGCAATTTTCGCTTCAGTAAATTCTTTTTTCTCGAAATAAATTTTACCTTTCATTAAAGAAACTTCCCCAGGGTGTTGTTGTTGGATTTTATCAAGGTTGTCGAGAGTTCTTAACCATTTTTCTGCCTTCTCAAAGTTGATATAGTATGTTGAAAATAATGTTATCATAGTGCTTGCGATACGAAAGCTCTCTTCCCACTGCTCTTTTGGGTCAGGTAATAATTCCCATTGAGAATGAACGGCAGATACAAAACCATCAAAATTCTTCTCTCTAAAACATTGTCTTGACGTGGTTGAAAATTCGTCGAGTTGCTTTTGCAGTTTACTATCTACTTCTTGACTTGCCATAATATAATTAGATTTTAAATTATTTCATTAAAGGTGTTAAATATTTTTCCGTTGAAAGCGCGCCTCTGCTTCGGTTTGCTCTAAAATATTCATATTCGTAATTTTTACTGTCCAACATCCAATCACGGACTTCTTTTGATTTGGATCCATATTTTATTCCTTTTGTATTCCACCAACTAACAGCGTCTTCTACATGGCCCATATCTGCTTCTTTAATATTTCGCCAGATTTTATTTTCAGCATCCCAAAATTCTTTAGTTTCATTACCAAATCTGTCAAGCACTCTTTTCGCTTTGCCCTCTTTTACCATTCGCTCAAAAACTTCTATCCCTGTTCTGCTAGCCTTACCAGGGGTTCTTCCAAGATACATTAACCTTTTGCTCAGTGTTTTTATTTCGTCAATTATTGCCTTAACACAAGCAACATTATGGACTAAAAACCAAAGCAATCCCACAAAATACGTCTGCCAACCTTTTACCTCTATATTAAATACCGTAGTGCGTTTGTAGGGTTGCTCATGTCCTTCTTCTATACCTACGGGGGACAAAGACAACTCAAATATTTCCCTAATTTAATTTGGGAATAGGTGTGTTCAATTTAACAGAAAGCTTGACTTATTATTTACATTAGCTAACTCTTTCAACGCTCAATTACAGTCAACTAAAAGGCAAGCACTTAAATTTCATTGTCAATATTTGCAATATTCGGGGTCTGTAAGAATTTTTTATACCAATCTTTTAATAGTTTAATATCATTAACTCTTGGGCAGGCAATTTCTACAATGCTTTTTATTTTTTCTACAAATTTTATGATGTGATTTTTAAGCTCGGTTGCGTCAAGGAGTTCAAAATCTATTGAGGAATTCCATTTATCCTTAGAATAATTTTGTACCTTAATATTATTAGTTGATTTTGAAAATAATAATTTTCGGTCAGTCCCCATTTCGTAAAAATCTAAAACGTATTTCGAGTTACTTACTTAATAAACACGTATATTAGTATCAAAATCAAATATATGAACAATATTTTTAGGGGTGAGAATATTTTAGCCTTCATAAA
>NZ_JBEPPD010000040.1:0-8008 GCF_040547165.1 Pedobacter sp. UYP30
TTAAAGAGACAATCTTTGATAATCTATTTAAAAGAATGATAAAACATCAACATATTGGTTGGAAATCTATTGTAGTGCCTAAGTAAGTAACTCGAAAAATATTTAAAGAATTAGTCAATCCGGTTAGTATAGCAATCATGTTATTGTTGATTGCTGGCATTGTTTACTCTAAAGATTTAAGAATTATGAACGCTAAAGAAATTTTGCCTGTTAAGGAATTACAGGATGCTTTTATGAACGATAGAACTAAAGCGGAAAAACTCTACAAGAACAAAACAATAACTATTAAAGGAGTTGTTGTTTATGTTGGTCCAGATGTTTATGCGCTTCCTTCAATAGAACTTTCAGATAAAAAAGATGGGGCATCAATGGCACTTTGTGTACTTCCGGTTTCAGACTACCTTCAGTTACGCAAATTTTCTAAAGGGCAAACTCTTGTAATTACTGGAGAAGCGCGTGACCTCTATAAAGAAAGTATTGTTATCGTAAAGGAATGTAAAGTAATTGACTAGTAATTTTTTATAGGTAGATCATCTAATTTTAAATTCAATTATAAGCTACGCTCATGATAAAAATTTTTAAAAAATTAGTCAATCCGGTTGGTATAGCAATCATGCTTTTATTGATTGTTGGCATTGTTTTCGTTATAAATTTAAGAATTATGAACGATAGAAATAATGCCGAAAAACAATCTGTAGATTATACAGCAATTAACAATCTGATTGTCTCCGAAAGGATGTATCGTGCAAGTCATCGGAATGAAGAATTGGCAAAATGCTACGCTGATGATGCACAAATTCGTACCAGTTGGCAAAGCGGAGGGGTAAATACTTTTTTAGGGAAAAGCCCTAACGAAGTCGTAGAAGAGCTTCCTCTTGTTAATCGCAGTGCTAGCCCGCTGATCTTTCAGAATGGAGATAAATCATTCGTAGAATATCCTACTACGACCACTCGTGGTGTTTATGTAAACAAGGTTGAGGCCGTTCTGACTTCGTACATGCGCTTACTTTATCGAGTAGAAAAACGCAAAGGCGATTGGAAAATTACGGCATTGACTTCCATTAATGAGTCAGACGAATTGAGTCCTGCAATACCTGGACAGGACTTGAAAATAAATCCAGAAGATGTAAAAGGTCTTCGCATCTCCTATCGCTGGCTTGCTTATACACGTCAGATAGTTGGAGGCACTATCAGCCAAGATCTTCTTGGAACAGACCGACCTGAAGAAGTGAAGAAAGTCTATGATGAAGAGCTAGATTGGCTAAACAAATAAAATAAAAATAGTGTTCGATCATCGGACACTAATTTTGTATAAATAAATTTATCACTGCTGTCCGAAAGTCTAAAATAAAAAATGCCTGCGAATCCCGTATTTTTGATTTTGCAAACCATGAAGTAATCCTTTTGTAAATAAACACTATATTTGATTTTTACAAATTTACTCCAAATGAAATCAAAATCAATAGACGAGTTTTACGAAGATATTTCTGGAGACTCAAGTTCGGAGACAAGTTCTTTATTGCCCAAAGACATTCAAAAAGAAATTGGTCATTTCAACGTTTTCAGCATCAAAGAACTTTATGAAAGATTAAAAGAAAAGTCTTTTATGCCTTATAACCGAAGAGCTTATTATAAAATAAGTTTGATTCGGGGTAAAAACAGAGTGGAATATGCGGATCGAGTAATTGATATTGAGCACTACGCACTTTTGTTTGCCACGCCCAAAATCCCTTACAATTATGTTCCAGTAGATGTGGAGCAATCAGGTCATTTTTGTGTTTTTACAGCGGAGTTTTTGACCAAAGACAAAACTGGTGTTGAATTGGAAAAACTACCTATTTTTCAAGCAGATGCCTATCCCGTTTTTCAATTGACGGAAGAAAATGTAAATGCAATTGATTTGATTTTCAATAAAATACACCAAGAAATCAATTCAGATTATGTTTATAAGTACGATTTGATCCGGAATTACGTAGCAGAGTTAATTCATATTGGACAAAAGTTGCAACCTGTAACTGGTTTATATTCTAAACACAATTCTGCAGCCAGAGTTTCTTCTTTATTTGCAGAATTGTTAGAAAGACAATTCCCAATTGAGTCACCGAGACAACGGTTGGAATTGAAATCGGCAAAAGATTTTGCTACTCGTTTGTCTATTCATGTGAATCATCTCAATAAAGTTTTAAAAGAAAACACAGGTAAAACAACTACAGAATTAATCAGCGACAGATTAGTTCATGAAGCCAAGATTTTATTGAAAGAAACGGATTGGAATATCTCGGAAATTTCTTATTCATTAGGTTTTGAAGAATTAGCTCACTTTTCTAATTTTTTCAAAAAGCAAACCACTTTATCACCAGTATCGTTTAGAGTTTAAATTTATTAATTTGATTTTCGCAAATTCTGGATTGAAATTTACAATTCTCCAAAGCTACTCCACCTTTACCTTTGTATTATCAATTTTTAAAAACTTAGATGCAAATATCAAATAACAAAATTCTAATTACAGGCGGAGCAACCGGCATTGGTCTTGGGCTTACCGAAAGATTTATTGCTGAAAATAATACCGTAATTATTTGCGGAAGAAGGGAATCTGTTTTAGTAGAAGTGGCTAATAAATTCCCTTCAGTTATAACAAAAGTTTGTGATCTATCTGTAGAAGCAGAGCGTATAGCGCTTTACGAGTGGATTAAAAAACACCACAGCGATTTAAATGTTTTGATAAATAATGCAGGAATTCAAAAATGGATTTCGGTTACCGATGCTGATTTTTACGAAAATGCCAAAACTGAAATTCAGACTAATATCGAAGCTCCTTTACATTTAACTTCATTATTTATGAATTTAAAATCGCTAACAACGGTAATGAATGTAACTTCAGGATTAGCATTTTCTCCTTTTGCTAAAGTTCCAGTGTATTCGGCTACGAAAGCTTTTTTTAGATCTTTTACACTATCTCTTCGTCATTTATTAAAATCAAAAAACATCGAAGTTATCGAGATTATTCCACCAGCGCTAAATACTGATCTTGGTGGAGTTGGTCTTCATGATATACACCCAAGTGTTAGCAGTTTTATCGAGTCTATTTTCGAGCAATTAATAAAAGGTAAAAAGGAATTAACTTTTGGAACAAGCGAGACAAGATTGAATGCAAGCATACCCGATTTAAAAAAATCTTTTGATGCACTTCACGGAAATTAATTTATAATTAAAACAAAAATAACAATGGAAAATAAAAGCAAAATAGCATTAGTAACAGGCGGTAGCCGAGGATTAGGTAGAGACATGGCAATTAATATTGCCAAAAAAGGAATAGATGTGGTCCTTACTTACCACAGCAACAAGAAAGAGGCTGATGAAGTAGTTGCTGAAATTAAAACCATCGGACAAAAGGCTTTCGCTTTACAATTAGATACCAGAGATGTAAGCTCTTTCGATAAATTTTTGGAAGGAATGATGGGTCATATAGAAAAAGAGATGGGCAGCAAAAACTTAGACTTTCTTGTAAATAATGCAGGAACATCTCTACATCAACCATTCATGGAAACTACCGAAGATCAATTTGATGACGCCGTGAATATCCACTTCAAAGGTGTCTTCTTTCTGTCTCAAAAGGCATTAAACTTTATGAATGACGGTGGAGGTATCGTGAATATTTCTTCGGGTTTAGCAAGGTTTTCGTTTCCAGGTTATTCAGTATATGGCGCATTAAAAGCGGGGATAGAAGGGCTTACCAGATATATGGCAAAAGAACTGGGCGCGCGAAGAATTAATGTAAATACAGTTGCTCCGGGTGCAATTGAAACGGATTTTGGTGGCGGACTAACGCGAGATAACAAAGCATTTAATACACAGGTTGCAAATATGACGGCTTTAGGAAGAGCCGGACTTCCAACAGATATTGGGCCTGTGGTTGCATTTTTATGTACCGATGATGCCAAATGGATTACTGCACAACGAATAGAAGTTTCCGGCGGAACGCTAATTTAATATTTAAAAACAAGAAGAAAATGAATACACCACAAATAATTACAATAGCAGGTAAAAGTAATCATCCGTTAACCGTAAACCGTCTCGGCTATGGCACAATGCGGCTGACAGGAGAAGGCATTTGGGGCGAACCGAAACGGCGGGATGAAGCCCTGGAAATATTAAGCGAAACAGCAAAACAAGGTATTAATTTTATTGACACGGCAGATTATTATGGCGAAGATGTAACCAACCGCTTGATAGCGGAAGCCCTGTATCCATACAAAGATGGCCTGGTAATTTGCACCAAGGTTGGTAGCGCACGAAAACCTGATAAGAGCTGGATTCCATACAATAAGCCAAAGGAACTGCGCCAAAGTATTGAAAATAATTTGCGCACGCTAAAGTTAGAGCAGATAAGCCTCGTGCATTTCAGGGTTATGCATGGTGATAAAGGTTTGGAAGAATCAATGGAAGCGATGTTTGCCATGCAACGGGAGGGAAAAATATTGCACGTAGGCGTAAGTAATGTAAACCGCAAAGAATTAGAAATTGCAATGTCCATCGGAGAGATAGCCACCGTTGAAAATCTTTTCGGGCATGCCCAACGTGGTGATATGTCTGGCGCACACGGCGATACACGTGGCGGGGAAGAAGTATTGCACTTATGTGAGGAAAATGAAATCCCACTTATTCCATTCTTTTCGCTGCAAACAGCCAATCAAAAAAAAGATACAAGGATAGCGGAAATTGCGAAGAAATATGAAGCAACCGAAGCGCAGATAAATATTGCGTGGCTGCTGCACCACTCACCGTGGCTATTGCCTATCCCGGGAACTTCTTCTTTACAACATTTTAAAGAAAATATAGAAGCTGTAAATATCAACCTGACTGCCGGGGATATGGAATATTTGAAATAGACTAGAAATCATAGTAACAGTACGCTTGGCAAAATCGGCAAGATGCCAGTTTTCTGACAGTAAACTAATAAAACGATGAAAAGAATTTTAATGTACGGAGCAACAGGACGAACAGGAAAATTGGCGTTGGAATATGCAATAGAGCAGGGCTATGAAGTAACAGCACTTGTTCGTAATCCCGATAAATTAAGTTTACATTCGGAAAAACTAAGCGTAATAAAAGGATTACCTACCAACATCGAAGACGTAAGGAATGCGATGAAAAATTGCGATTATGTCGTTAGCCTTTTAAGCGCCCTTCCGGAGAAAGAGAGTATGTCTTTCAAAAGAATAGCGCCGCCGCATACAATAGAAAAAAGTATCCGCAACACCATAGAATGTATGCGTGAATCTGATATAAAACGTATCATCTCACTTTCGTCTATTGGTGTTGGTGATTCACGCAAGTATGCGCCGTGGTTTATGAGATTGTTTATCAAAATTTCCAATTTCAAAATTGTATTTGCCGACCACGATAAGGAGGAGCAATTGCTGGTGAACTCAAATCTTGATTGGACTATTGCAAGGCCTGTTGGCCTAAATAATAATGAAATATTGGGGCAATTGGTTATCAGTTACGATAAAACACCTTCGCCATTTAAAATGAGCCGAAAGCAATTAGCAAAATTTATGATTGATAATTTGGACAACAAGGAGTTCATTCATAAAATGCCAATATTATCTGAAAAAAAATGAACGTGTAATTTTGGTTTAAATTAAAAAATCCCGAGCGCTAATTAATTAATTTTTTAAATTAGCCAATAATTAAATTTTAAAATGAACAAAGGAATTAACACCGCAAAATACCTCTGTTTGTTACCGGGGTTTTTTTTAATAATTTCCGGATTGTTAATTTTACTGGCTCCAGACGCTGCGGGAAAGGTTTTTGATATTACCGATTCTGATAAACTTAAAGAACCTTTCGCTTTAGCCATGGGCATCCGTCAGGTTGCAATTGGTTTAATGATTGTTGCACTCGCCTTAAGTAACCAAATAAAAGCACTTGCAATTATTATGTTGATTGGTGCCATAGTTCCGGCAACCGATTTTTTCTTTTTTAGGCCAACAATCGGTGCTTTTTCTGCTTTACGTCACGTTGCGCCGGTTCCGTTAATTGCCGGTTTGGGAATTTATCTTTTGCTAAAAATTAAAAACCGTTAGCGTTAATTAGTTAAACTTATTGAAAAAACGAAAGAAAAATTCTCAACAGAAGAATTGTTAGTAAATGAAATTTCTTATAAATTAGTTTTGAAATTGGGCAGAGTTGTAATAGACCTTTGAAAACAAAAACTGAATTGCCGCCGCTGGAATTTCGGGCGGAATTTTATTAATTTTTTCCTTTTGTAAACTTTAAAATATGAATTTAAATTTTTTTAAAGTTATTTTGGCCAAAATAAAAGCCATTTTTTACAAGTTCAGTTTCGCAAAGTGAAACTGAATTTTTTTCCTTAAATAAAAATGTTATGAAAGCAATAAGAATCAATGAATTTGGCGGAACGGAAGTTTTAAAAATGGAAGATATAGAACGTCCGGTTCCCTTAGCAGATGAAATTTTGGTAAAACTGTATGCAAGTGGCGTAAATCCTGTGGATTGGGTAATTCGAAGCGGTACAAATGATTCCTTGCGACAATATTTCACATTGCCGATGACTTTAGGTTGGGATGCAGCTGGAACAGTTGAAGAAATTGGATGCGATGTTTCGGATTTTCAAAAAGGAGACGCTGTATATGGGGTTCCAAATTTTCCAGGTGATGGAAGTTATGCAGAGTATTGTGTTGCAAAAGCCACGCAGTTTGCACTTAAGCCATCAACTCTGAGTTTTAATGAAGCGGCAGGTGTACCATTGGCAGCGCTTACCGGTTGGACTGCAATGTTTCATTATGGAAAATTAAAGTCAGGGCAACGAATTTTGATTCAAGGTGCTTCTGGAGGTGTGGGTGGCTTTGCGGTTCAATTTGCGAAAGCAAGGGGAGCTTACGTAATTGCGGTTGCTTCCGCACAGAACCTCGATTATATAAAGGAACTTGGTGCCGATGAAGTGATAGATTATACAACTCAAAATTTTGAGGATTTGGTGTCTGATGTCGATTTGGTTTTGGAGGCTTCACCAATACGTGACAATGCCGAGCGGATAAGAGCAATAAGCGTTGTAAAAGAAGGCGGAATATTTGTAACTGTGAATACAGATTTTCCATTCGATGATGAGTTGATGGAAACCCTGGCGAATAAAAATGTTACAGGAGAATTATCCGCCAACCAGCCAAGGAAAGACTGGCTGGAGGAAATTGCGCAGTTGATTGATGAAGGAAAAGTGAAAGTAAATATCAGTAAAGTATTCCCGCTACAAGATGTTGCCGAAGCACACCGCGAAAGTGAAACCTGGCACGTTAGGGGCAAGTTGGTGCTGGAAATAAAAAAGGAAAATTCCGAAAAATTGAGTGTGTTATGAAAAACAAATACAAAGTCCCGGCAGATACCAGGATTGGGCATGTGCATTTAAAAGTTGCAGATATAAATCGTTCGTTAGGCTTTTACAGAGACTTATTAGGCTTTGAAGTAATGGCATTATATGGAGACCAAGCGGCATTTATATCTGCTGGCGGCTACCACCATCATATTGGTTTAAATACCTGGCATAGTAAAGGTTTGCCACCAGCACCAGAAAATAGTGTGGGCTTATATCATACTGCAATAGTTTATCCAGAAAGAAAAGATCTTGCATTAATTTATGACCGGTTAGTAAAAGCGGATTATCCGCTCAGCGGTGCAAGCGACCACGGAGTATCTGAAGCCATTTATTTAAATGATCCAGATGGCAACGGTGTTGAACTTTATTGGGATCGGCCAAGGGAACTTTGGCCTTATGACTCTGATGGGGGAATGCAAATGGTTACTAAAGCTATTGACCTTGAAGATTTGCTGATGGAACTTGGTTTTTAACAAATTGCACCAAATAAATAAAAAAAGTACGTTGTTATAAATCAAGGTGGATTCAAGTAATAAATGCAACATCTGCTAGATTGTTTAGTTTTTCGGCGAAAACTTCGTTGGGTGTCTTAAACCCAAATCGTTTCCTTGG
>NZ_JBEPPD010000041.1:0-6178 GCF_040547165.1 Pedobacter sp. UYP30
AGTTCAAATTGGTAAAAGCTTGTTTCAATCAAATGTCCTTCTAAATTGGTGTCGTTCATTCGGTGGTGTCGGTCGTTTTAAAATGCCTTGTAACGGTTTGAAAATTTGCGCAGAAATGGCATTACTTGCAGAACCATTGTCGCACAGCACTAAATTAAGCAAATAACTGATGAATTAACGTAAACCACCGTCAGCCATTTTTGTGCAAATTTGCTGTTATGGGCTGGCTTGTTTTCTCTCATTGTCGAGCCGTAATTTCAGTTTATTAAATTCCTTATTATTGGATTTTTCGTCTTCTTCAACGTTAAAATTGTTTTGTAAACCAAATTCAATATTGTCGAAAATTAGTTTTTTCTCTTCTTTACTTTTAAGTTTCCTAAGTTCTTGAATAACAATTTCTGGTTTACAAGTGAAGCAACTTCCAATCGAAAGAGAGGGAATTTCATTAGCTGAACCTTTGTCGGCCCACATAGTGTTAAATAAAAATTGTATTATATCTGTGTCGTTTGTTGAACAAAAATATTTCAGTAAAATTTCAAGTATTGGTGAGTACTTTATGTCACTGTACAGCTCTAATTCTTTCACTGTCGTTTTATGTTTAAGGTCATTTTTAGTTTTTAGAGAATTTTGAAAATTCTCTGCTAAAACTCTTTGTTCGGTAAGAATTTGTTTGATTAGTTCTTTCTGCTTTAGATTGTCAAGTTTTTCAACTAATTGAATTCTACTTCTATGAATATATCCTTCAACCTGTATGCCGTCTTTCCACTTCATTGCAACAATCTTTATCCATTCGTTATTTGCAGATAAGTCGCAATAAAAGAAGTCTCCTTTATTAATCTTTTCTATTACAGGAAATTCATTGCCTTGTCCGCTACGAACATTTGTAAATCCGTCCGGGTCGTTGATTATAGCAAGTTTATTTTCTGCTAGTAGTGAAAGCGAACAGAAAACAAAAATAATGCTTAGTAAATATTTCTTTCGTGTCGTCATTTTAAGCTTGCCCATAACGTTTTGCTGGTTTAAGTTGAGCCTAAAATTATTTGTACAACAGAACCTAAACCACTAAACTAAATAAATAACTTCAAATTTTCGTGTTCCCACTTCACCCAAGGCTTAACTTAAACCAGCTGTTATGTGAGGTATGGTTATCCATTTTTTTGTTTCATATAATTCAACAAGTTAAGAATGTGTTGTTGAGTATGGTTGGTAAAAGTCAATTCAAAAAACCAAAGCCCGTCAGCGAAGCTATTATTTTCAATTCGCCACTTAATTTCTAAAAGGTCACTAATGATGTCGGTTAGGTCATCGATTGCATCGCCGATTGAACTTTCCTCCAAATTGTCAAGTTTGTTAAGGTCAAAAACGCTTTTGTATATTCCATATTCCTTAAAATTACTTTCAACGTTTTTTCTGATGTCGGGTAATTTTGATTTGTCAAAGTCTTTAAATTCTACTTCGTCAAACTTATATTCTATGTCAAAATAAAGGCTATAAAATTTTACAAGATTTCTTTCCAACAATTTCTCTTTGTCTGCAATTGTTAAGTTTGGTTGAAGTCCATATTTAACAATTTCGGTAATTGTCGGAATTAGTTCTTTCATTTCGGCGTGGTTCTAATATGGCACATAACTTTTTGCTGGTTTAAGTTGAGCCTAAAAATTGCTTGCACAACAGAACCTAAACCACTAAATTAAATAAATAACTTCAAATTTTCGACCGCACACTTCACCGGAGGCTTAATTTAAACTAGCTGTTACCATACGTTTCTTATAAATTATCGTTTTTTAAACTTAACACCCTTTATTCCTTCTAATAGCTCATTTAAATTTGCTGTGGTTGGCATGCCCATATAAAAAGTCATTGTTCTATTCATTTCGTATTGTGGTAAAATAGCAATTCCAGTCTCTTTGTTCTGATTTATTGCAATATTCACTCTCAATCTCCCAATCGTTCTTCTTTCAACTTTGTATCTATCAATCTTATTGTCTTGTTGATAACCCGGCGCAAAGAAACCATATTCGTAAAACACTATACCATTCTTTGTCAAAAAATATCCATATGGGTCGCCTTCAACACCGAAGCCAGAAGAAATATGAACCCAACTTTTAGGTGTTTTTATTCTAAAGAAATCAGTCTCAATTATCTGTTCATTTTCCTCATTGGCAGAAAAGTATTTCGTCTTATTCGTCTCCGTCAAATTCACCTCAAAATAAGTCTTTAATCCTACCAACAATACGAAAATAAAAAAAACAGCCGAGCCGTATAATACTACTTTTTTAGATGTCCGTTTAAGTCTCATGGAATGTATGGTAACGTTTTGGAAATTTGTGCAGAAATGGCATTGCTTGCAGAACTATTATCGTACCGCACTAAAGTAAAGTAAATAACTGATGAATTGACGTAAACCACTGTCGGCCATTTTTGAGCAAATTTACTGTTATAAGCAGAATTAAATCTCATTTCTGCAATCGGAATTTATATCTGTTTGTCCTACGTTATCCTCTACGGTAAGTTTTCCGTCCATCGTTATCCATTGTTCATCACTAGAGATATTTGTTCCTTTGTTGAAGTTATTATTTAAAATTGCAACGTCGCCTGTAAACCAACAGTCGTTGAAGTTTACGAAGTCTTTAAATTCATTTTTCTCTATCAAATACAAATTTCCTGGATTATTATGTCCTCCACCTTCAAAGTCTAAATAGTTGTCAAATAGGCAATTTTGGATTGTCAAACCACCTACAAAGTGTGCCCAATTAAATGAAGCACTTTTTATATGACAATCTTTAATTGTAATTTGCTTATTGAAGCGGACCGTCATGGTATTAAAATCTTCAATAAAACAATTCTGGATCATCACTTCCTCTTCCCATAGACCATCAGAATACAAATTTAGAATCCCCTTGACGGAACAGTCTTTTAAAGGTTTTCCCTTTTTCAATAATCTAAAGGCTTTATCGAACCTTATTGTTTTATGGGGATTAGGCGACATATTGCTTATAACGTTTTGAAAATTTGTGCAGAAATGGCATTACTTGCAGAACCATTGTCGTACCGCACCAAATTAAGTAAATAACGAAAAACCTGAGTTGAACCACCGTCAGCCATTTTTGCACAAATTTGTTGTTATAGGTAGTTTTATTAATTGACGAGCATTTTAAAATCATATATTTTCAAACAACTTACGCTATCATATCTTTCGCTTAAAATTCAGATGAAATTAACCACCTAATTGACGTAGTGTGGAGATTGCATTTTGGTTTCCTAATTGCGCTGAAATTTTTAAGTATTTAATTGCTTCTTGATTTTGCCCCGCGACACTGTAAATTTGAGATAGTAATAGATAAGGATTAGAATAGTTTTGGTCGTAGGTTATTGCTTGTTTACAATCTTCAATTGCTTCGTTTAGTTTATTTAAGTTTTTAAATGCGTTCGCTCTATTATTAAACATTCTTTTAAAAGGCAATCCACGCATTATGCCTCCGTCCATTCCTTCTAAATCTTTATTATACGCAGAGTTTGGATGTAATTTCTTTAAGTCAATCGCATAGGTATAAAATTCGGATGCTTTTTTGTCGTTTCCAAGGCTTAAATAACAAAATCCGATTTGATGATAAAGTGGATAAACTTGAAGATCGTCTGAATTAAATTCTATTCCTTGTTCATAATCTTTAATTGCTTGATTATAGTTTTGCAAATCTTCATAAACATTTCCTCTAAAAGCATAGTGTTGCCAATCATTAATGTCAGAATTTTCGATAGTTAAATTTATATCGGTTAAAGCGCTTTGATTATTTCCATTCAAATACTGTGCAGTCGCATTTTGAAAATAGGCAACATAATCAAGATTTTTAGCTCTAAACAAGTCTGTGAAGCTTCGTTTTTTTTTATTAGGTTTTCTTTCTCTTCCAAAGGCGTTTAAAAAAATATTCATATTAAAGATTTATTGAGTTATTCATCTGGTTTTTATAGTGCTATTAATACCAATTTAAAAATTGTGAATTTGCTTGCGGTTTCGATGTGGTTCGTACTAAATTAAGTGGAAAACTTCGAAGAGAGTAAATGCAATTCGCCCGAAATTTTAAACCTACTATCATAGGTAGATTAAGTTAAAATGGATTATCATCAATATAATGTTTGCTTTTTTTTATCAAAAAATTATCCTCATTCTTAAAATTTGGACATTCGTATATATCTGTAATTTGTCCATCAGTCGATTTAATTATAAGGTCAATATAAGAGTTTGACCGATTGCCAATAAACGATAACCCCACGTCACATTTGTTACAATCATTACAATTTCCAATATGTGAATTTAAGTTTGTGTCGCCTAATTCAGCAAAATCGTCGAATACCATTTGCATTCTGTACAGAAATATATTTTTTGGGAAATCTTGATATGTTAAATTGTCATCTAAAATGTCTCGAAGCATTTCTATATCGAGTCTGGTGATGAAATGTATAACAGCATCTCTTTGATTAGAAATATTATAAGTTTCCATATGTACAAGCTACTCTATTAATTGGAAAATGGGTCAAAACCATGTCTGGCTACGTAGTAATTAGTTATTACTTCTTCAACGTTTCCATCACTTGCAAGTTTTAATATTTCTTCTTCAACATAATTGGCGTCGCCCATAGACAACCCACTAACAGCTTTTAAAGATGCCATTTTAAAACTATTGGCTATTTCTACAAATTCTGCGTCGTCTTTAATACTGTCTTTTGCCCTCATCCATGTATGTAGATTACTCATTAAGGTATCGCGTGGGTCTATTCCATTTAAGTCATCTTCATGTTTTTTTTCTGCTATTCTTTGATTTCGTTTTCGAATTATTGCTAAAGCTCCATTTACAATAATGTCTCCTGAAATTTCTGAGGGGTCTATGAAACCATATTTATGGTTATTCTTTCTTATTAAGTCGTCTAAAGACTTTGTTAAAATTTCTAAGGCGATTTGTTCATTCATGTTATTTCTGTATTAAATTACCTATAACGTTTTGAAAATTTGCGCAGAAATGGCATTGCTTGCATAACCATTGTAGTACCGTACTAAATTAAGTAAATAACTGATGAATTTACGTAAACCACCGTCAGCCATTTTTGTGCAAATTTGCTGTTATGGGCTGGGTTTTTTCTATTTGCAATGTTCATCAAGTCGTCCTTTTGCATAGTCTGCTCCAAGTTCAAGTGCTTTTTTCCAGTCCTCACAAGCACCTTTTTTGTCTTTCAAATTAAATTTTGAGTTTCCTCGATTAAAATATGCTTGTTGTTTATTTTCTAAATCTACTTTGTCCATTGACAGAACTTTATTATAGTCGTCAATTGCTCCTGAATAATCACCGTTTTCATCTTTTAAACTACCACGATTTGTTAAAGCACTAACAAAGTCTGGTGCGATTTCAATTGCTTTGTCGTAGTCTTTTAGTGCAGATTTCCAAGTATACAGTTCGTTTTTTACAATTGCTCTCGAGTAAAATGAATTAGATTCCTTTGGATTAATATTTAAGGTTAGCGACCAATTAATAATTGAACCACTTAAGTCTCCTTTTTCGTAACATTCAACACCTTTGTCAAAATAATAGTCAGCTTTAGAAGTGTCTAAGTCTGGAAACTTTTGGTCTTTCGGGTCGAACAGTCCACCGTATGCGTCAAGTTTTGCGTCAAACTCATAACCTCTTTTATACATATCCAAAGCCCAATAAAGCAAATTGTCCGCTGTTATCGGAATTTCGTTAGTCTCTCCGTTAATTTCCCAAAGGTCTTCATACTTTTTTACTTCTTGAACTATATATGGATAATGTGCTTTTAGAAACTCTCCTAATTTTATCAAACTCTCTTTTTTGTCAGAAATAAAAGTGAAGTCCATTTTTGTTAAGCAATTATCCTTCAGTCCACTTTTAACCATATTATTGTGAACGTCTTCTGCTGAAACCATTTCCTTTCCGAAATTGTCTACAAAGTTGTCCCAAGTAAAAAATTTATTTTCCATTTTCTTTTGTCCGCAAGCTGTTAGTGTGGTTATTAAAAGTAGTAATGTCAGTAGATTTATTTTCATTGTCGTGTCGTCTGTTAACCTTGCCCATAACGGTTTGCTAATTTGTGCAGAAATGGCATTGCTTGCAGAACCATTGCCGTACCGCACTGAACTAAATAATTAACGAAAAACCTGAGTTGAACC
>NZ_JBEPPD010000042.1:0-4388 GCF_040547165.1 Pedobacter sp. UYP30
TCCAAAAGTGATATGGTAAAAAAGTTAGTGCTAAAGCCAGAACCAAACTGGTGTACTATGCCTCGGAATGTGGTGTACTTTGTTCGGAATAATCAGTCCGTATAGGATATCCGTAAAACTTACTCCCCAAATGCTTTTTTCCAGTTTCTATGCCACTGCGTTTTACTGAGCTAAGCAGGCCTAAGTATGTTCTAAAATATTATTTGGGCAAACTGAAAAGATTGATAGTGTCCAGGCTCAGATTTTACTGGACAGCATAGACTTAGCGGTTAAATTGAACTACAGAATAGTAAATAACATTTTTGCAAATCGCGGGTGGCTTGGAATTAACAAAATAGGGAAAAAATCCAGTGATAAACTTTTTCTAGTTATTCAACACCTGTATAATACTACCAAATTTTACAAATTCTGTAACATTATAAAAAAGCATAAAAAAAAGAAATGTAACTGGGATTTAATATTCGGATTATATGGATAGTTGTAGCGTGTATAAATATGGCTATGAAATTTATGGAAGCAATCACACTTCGAGAAATAACCAAAGAACAAATCATATTTCCTTTGAAAGCTAGTAGAAATGTAAATGCTTTAGGAAGCAAAATTGGACTTAATCCATTCGAATAAAAAAGATTAATCATGTTGTTTTTATCAGCATTATAGATGACGATTACTTTATATACTCCCTATTTATTTTGCAAACCAAAAGTTTTTTCCAAGAAATAGACCGTTTTTTGATAAAGAATGCTTGATTATTAAATTTTAGACGCTATCTCCGATATTAGATATGAAATTATTTATTGATTAAAAAACGGCGGCTAATAGATTAGATTTTATTCCTACTCATAGCATCCCAATTGTATTTCTTAACTATTCAGCTTAAACTTACTGATAACCCACTCCTCAAATTTTGCGTTATATTTTAGGTTATGTGATGAATGAATAACTTTCCGTAATTCAAGTCCAACTTTTGTGAAATTTATAATTGCAACCCGTATTAATTCTCTAGGGGTATCTGCTGTTAATTTTAAAGTATATAGTTTGTCTCCAATTGTAAATGGCATTTTCAAAAGCTGAGGCGGTATTTCTCTCCAAGCATTCAAGTCGTATTGAATCAGTCCTGCATCTTGTAACTGGGTTAGTTCAGAATAACTTAACCCAATAGAAGAAAGGCCATTATTTCCCGGAGAGCCAAGTGGATCAGGAAAAACACATGTCATACCATCACCTAATTCTGGCATCTCAAAACTGATATTACAAAATGACTGAAAAATTGCGGCTGTATTCTGGTCTAATAGAGAAAGAGTTTGAATTGTTTTCGGGCTGAAGGTTCCGGGTTTTCTTATTTCTCCGGAAAGTATTTTTGAAAGAAAAAGCTGAACGTCTTCATTTGATTTTGTTTCGGCAATCCTTGAAAACAATTCCAACCAATCTGGGTCAATTTCGTTTTTAGAATCCTCTTTTGGTTTATTAGCTTTTAAATCGTCCAATGCTAATTGAACTGTTTTTTCTCTATTAATTTGCTCTCGTAATAGTTTAGAGCCAAAATGATTTACTGTTCGATCTATGAGATATTGGTCTTGTCCAAATTCCTTTGCGGCAGCATCAGATGCATTTTTTGTCACAAGTGTTAATGCATTTGCTTCAGTTCTTATTTGTTGAACTTTTGCTTCAAGGTATGCTACAGGAACATCGACCAGCCCCGTGATTAGCCTTCCAACAGATTTCCATAAACTTTTCTTGATTCCTGGAGGTAAAGGTATGTGATCAATATAAGATAGTATGTCACTTGTAGATGGAAAGCTACTGCCATCTTGATTCTCTAATTCTGTCATCTTTTTTTAAAATATAACGAAAAGTTTTAGCAAATTTTTAATTTTAAAAAACAAGATCCGTATCAGCCATAGGCATATACAGAATTATATTCGATCAGTCTAAATAAATTGAAATACCCATACAATTACTATCTCAGCAATATCAATTAATCCTAATCTCTCAAAGAGTATTTAATAGATTTTACAAATATAAAGAACCTCCCTCTAATTTGCTGGTTATTTCCATACTTAAAACACCTTTGACTCTTAAAAACACGCTAGATTCTAATCAATACTATATTCTATAAAGTATTCAAGCGCTTATAAGTGGTTGAAATGAAATTTTAAATGTAGGACTAATATTTATTTAGTGGGTTCAATATAGATGTTTAATTTGAATTTCATCTTAACTTCCGAATTGATTAATCTCATTATACCCCCGTTTTTGTGTAATAGCTCATATCGGATTTTAGTATATTCTATAACATTCATCCAGATGTTTTATCAAAACATTATCATTTTTTGATACTTATCAATTATTGATACTTATCATATTTTGATACATTTAAAGTTTTACTTATAATTGCATCGGATTAGGAATAGTCCTAATTGTAAAACAGTTTAATGAGATCGGAAGGTATGAATGCAAAAAATTTTAAAACGTAATTTATGAAAATCAAGTTTATCGACGAGTATCTAGGTGTACTTGCAGAAAACAAAAACACTGGGAAGATGAAATATCCTGAAGAAGTCGAATTAGGTTTCAAAAAAAGGATTGCCCAGATTAAGCAGGCAAATGGAACTCAAGATTTAAGAGCAATTAAATCTTTGCATTTTGAAAAGCTTAAAGAAAAAAGATATTTAGGCAAATACTCGATTAGAATAAATAAAGCTTTTAGGCTTATATTTTTGATAACCAAAGAGGAACGTCTTGAAGTGATGGAGGTTGAGGAGATCAATAACCATTACGGATAATAACTAATCGCTTTTGCGATTATTGATACTAACCCGCTATGCATTGGGCATAGCGGATTAAAATACTACTAGATATGAATAATCAGGTCTTTAACACTAAAGGTGCTGAAATAGAGATTCAAGCTTTCCACCCTGGAGAGTTTTTATTAGAGGAAATCGAAGAGAGGGAAATCTTAAAAAAAGATTTAGCCCAAGCTTTAGAAATCTTACCTAATAATTTAAGCCTCCTTTTTGCTGGCAAGAGAAACATTTCCGCACAACTCGCAATAAAAATTGGTAAATTTTTGGGAACAAGCGCTGAATACTGGTACGGCATGCAAACAGCTTTTGATTTACAAAAAGCTAGATTGGAAGAACAACAAAAAGAATACGCTTAGTAAAAAGTCCATTATTTATGGACTTTTTATATAGTTAGAAACGTTTCTGAGTGATTACCAATTGGATTCTGATGTTTAAAAAAGTATACCCTGTGAACTCCACCGATAAACTCCCACTATTCTTTATGGCTATTTTGCCATTTCAAAATATAACTATTCTATTTATTTCAAACGTACATTATTAAAATTCCACCGTTAAACGATAAAACTTAGCAGCCTTAATCAGCTTATTTACAGTCTGGTTTGTAAGTCCTTTATTCCATTACAAGATCTTTTTCATCATGATATCGGTCTGTTCCTCCTCACCCAGTTTGAAGTACTTTTGGTCAAACGCTACAAATCCGTTCTTCTCATAAAAGCGGATGGCTCTTGGGTTTTTCTCCCATACGCACAGCCATACAAAATGAAACTTCTGTTCTTCGGCTACCTGCATGGCTTTATTATATAGGAACTGGCCGACTTTCTGCCCGTGATATGCAGCAAGCACATATATACGTTCGATCTCAAGCGATTCATCGTCCAGTGCCGCTGTTTTTGAGTTCCCAGTATTCAGCTTCAGGTAACCGATCACCTGCTCGTTTAACGTGGCAAAGTAAAACTGTGAAGCAATATTACGGACTTCTTCGGTCAGCTTATCTACGAAGAATCCTTCTTCCATATATTTGACCATGTCATTGGTACTGCTAGTATCTGAATTGGTTTGCTCGAAAGTTTGTCTACCTATTTCTGCTAAAGCCTCAATATCATCTAGGGTTACTCTTCTAACCTCTATATTTTCCATTCTATGCTGTTTATGGATATTCCGGACATGTTGACCCCGGTAATGCATGATACTGACCCCCCTGGTGATCTGGCTCATCAGTTTATGATGGCATGACAATTTTACCTTTTTTTTCTTAGACTTTCTCCTTTTAGTTCAACTCTGTAGGAAGTATGTACCATACGGTCCAAGAGCGCATCCGCAATTGTATTCTCACTTATTCCACCCTTTTTTGAGAAATTTAATTTGCTTAAGGAATTTTGGCTTTCGGACAATTTTCGGGATTAAAAGCCTACCCACCTTTTGTAGGGTTTTAGCATTTGCAGGAACAGACGAAAAAAAGTTTTTTAAAATAAGAACAGGAACTTGACCCTGTTCTATACTGACGTAGTGGGTACTTTTCCTTAAATTACACCAACTAAGATTGCCTTGGGCTCAAGGTATTCTTCAAGACCAAATATGCCA
>NZ_JBEPPD010000043.1:0-3478 GCF_040547165.1 Pedobacter sp. UYP30
GGCGCATTATGCAAAGCATTTAGTTATGTAAAGTATCTGTATAATCGATTGATAGTTAAAGCAATTTTAGGATATTACTTTACATAATATTGTTTGAGTACCATTGCAATTATTCATTAAAATTAATTGTATATGATCGAACGATTTAAGGATTTCAATGTCCTAACCGGTGAAGTAGCTGAGTATCTAGAGTCTCAACTTTTCTTTTCACCCCCTGCTATTGAAGAATATCAAAGGATTTGGAGGCAAATCCGCTTCTTCATGGATTCAAAAGGTTACCAATATTATTCCTCCGATGTTGAAAAGGAGCTTTTTCAATATCATTTTAAAAGTCGATTAAAAAGAGAACTTCAGTCTCGAGAAATACGGCTTTATAATGGAATAAAAATGCTAATGGACTTCATAGAGCATGGTAAAGTCAAGCTGTTAGTGCGCCCAAAATTAAAGCCGATTGTCTTTGACGGGCCAATTGGTGAAATTATCAACAGCTATATCGAATACAAAAAAACAGTAATGCGCCTACATGTCATTAGCTTAAGTTGTCATAAGCGAAACCTTTTGAAGCTTCATGAATATTGTACAAAACATGAGATTACAAATATTGAAGAAGTAGATCTGGCTGTTCTCCTGCAGTTTATAAATCAATTAGATACCCAATATAAAACAGGGGTCCAAAATACTTTAATGACTATCAGGGGGTTTACAAAATACCTATTTGAACAAAAGATCCTTAAAAAGGATTACGCTCGGGGAATCCCCAGATATAAATCGGTAAACCAGGCCAAACTCCCTTCTACATATACCAAAGAAGAAATAGAGCGGCTAATTGCATCAGCTGATAGGTTTTCAGCCATTGGAAAACGTAACTATGCGATTATACTTTTAGCGGCCAGACTGGGGCTTAGGGCTTCTGATATATGTAGGTTAAAATTTGAAAATCTGCATTGGCAGACCTCAACGATAAAAATGCACCAATATAAAACTGGCAGGGAACTGGTTTTACCGATTTTAGCCGATGTAGGAAATGCGTTGATCGATTATCTAAAATATAGCAGGCCAGTGTCAGAAGAAGCCTTTATCTTCTTATCTGCCAGAACCCCATACACATCTTTTTTTACGAGTAATGTCGTTACTCATGTTGTCCAGAGAGCGTTTATCAAAGCGGGCATAGACATAAAGAATAGAAGGTTTGGACCCCATTCGCTACGCCATAGTCTTGGGTTCAGAATGCTGGAGGAAAGCACGATCCTCCCCGTGATTTCTGAGGTACTCGGACATAAAAGCACCGAATCGACAAGGTATTACTTACGGATTGACCTAAAATCAATGAAGCAATGCATGGTTGATGTGCCACTGATTGCCGCTGGCTTCTATGACCAGAATGGAGGTGTTTTTTATGGATAAGGTCTTTCACAGCATTTATGCACCCCACATAAAACAGTTCATTCAACTTAAACGTAAACTAGGCTTCGAATATTCCTCTGGTATATTCTATCTTAATAAAATTGACCTTTTTGCTCTGGAAAGAGGTGATACTTCCGCAGGTATAACCAAAGACTTTGCCGATAATTGGGCGGATAAAAAGTCTAATGAAAGCGACTGTAACCGCTACAATAGAATAGGCTTTCTGATCCAGTTGTCTTCATATATTCGAGATCTGGGAATTGAATCTTATGTTCCTAAACTGCCACCAATTCCTCATCACACCTTTATTCCTTATGTGTACTCAAAAGAGCAAATAGATGCAATATTCGCCGCTTGTGATAGCCTCAGGTTAAAAATAACAAATAGCCATAGCTGCCTTTTTTGTATGCCTTTGCTATTGAGATTACTATATAGTACTGGACTAAGAATTGGAGAAGCTATAGCCCTAAAAAACGAAGATGTAAATATCGAGGACAATTACCTTCTGGTCAGGGATAGTAAAAATGGTAAGGAACGTATAATCCCTATTGCAGCATCCCTTTCTTCCTTGTGTAAAGAATATATATGGCACAGGGACAGACTTCCTGATGTTCAAAAGAATTCGGAGTACTTCTTTATTAAAGCCAACGGAATGAAATGCGGCCAGGGTGTAAACAGGTGGTTCAAAAAGTGTTTGGATCTTGCAGGAATTCTGCACGGTACAACTGAAAGCCCCCGAATCCATGATCTTAGACACACATTTGCTGTTACCGCTCTTGCCACTATGGCGGAATCTGGTATTGATCTGTATGTTTCACTCCCCATCCTTTCTAATTATCTGGGACATGGATCTCTTGGGGCAACGAACCATTATGTTCGTTTAACCGCAAGTATGTTTCCCGATCTGATAAAGGATGTTGATATGATCTGTCTTGATGTATTCCCTAAATACCGAAACTATGAAGCCAACTGATTTTTCTAAATATATATCGGATTACGTTTCCAGATATTTACCAAATGAAAAAGGAGCCAGTGCTAATACGATAGCAGCATATAGAGACACATTTGTTCTGCTCTTAAAGTATATCCAGGAAGCTAAGAAGTTAAAAATAGAGAAGCTTACATTAAGTGCAATAACAAAAGGAACCATTCTGGAATTCCTGGATTGGCTACAGAAAGATAGAAAGTGCAGCACATCAACACGAAACGCTCGATTGGCTGCGATTCATTCTTTCTATTCATACCTACAACATGAGAGTTTGGAACACCTTCATGAATGCCAGAAAATTCTATCCATTCAATTCAAGGCTGCTAAAAAGGAAACCATGAGTTACTTATCAATCGACGGTATAAAGCTATTATTGCAGCAACCTGACACCTCAACTCACCGGGGCAGACGTGATTTGTCTTTACTTTCCTTGATGTATGATACTGGTTCGAGGGTACAGGAAATTATAGACCTGACGCCGTTATCACTAAGGCTGAATAAACCAGCAACCGTTAAGATTATTGGAAAAGGAAACAAAGCGAGATTGGTTCCAATGTTGGATGCCCAAACCGAACATCTACAGCGGTACATGAAAGAAAACAGGCTAAATGAACCATTTGCCAATCATTATCCTTTATTCTTTAATAGTAGAAAGGAAAAGTTAACCCGTGCAGGGATAGGTTATATACTTGAAAAGTATGCCAGTAAGGCAAGGGCTGGAAATCCGTTATTGATACCGGACAATATCAGCCCACATTCCCTTCGTCATTCTAAGGCTATGCATCTTCTCCAGGCAGGTATAAACTTGGTTTATATCCGGGATATTCTTGGTCATGTTTCAGTTGTGACCACGGAAATATATGCGCGGGCGGACTCTAAGCAGAAACGTGACGCATTAGAGAAAGCCTATGTTGATGTCAATCCTGATGAGGAAGCAATGTGGTTGAAGGATGAAAATTTGATCAGTTGGCTCAAAAGATTCTGATATTATTATGTAAAGTGATATAACCAAAAATTATGCAGTAACGCCCAACTAAAGCCGCATTATTGTTTATCACTTTACATAACTAATTGCTTTGCATAATG
>NZ_JBEPPD010000044.1:0-2698 GCF_040547165.1 Pedobacter sp. UYP30
AAAGTCCATAAACAGGAAGGTCCCCGTAGCGTTTCCGCTACGGGGACCTTCCCTCTTTTAAGATCTGGCACCGACCTACTCTCCCACGTGTTACCGCAGTACCATCGGCTCTGGCGGGCTTAACTTCTCTGTTCGGAATGGGAAGAGGTGGACACCGCCGATATAGGCACCTGAATATTTTAAAAAGTTGTACGTTATAAGTTGTAAGTTATACGTAGAACGTTACACTTAGAACTTTTAACTCCAACTAATGACATATTTATCGGAAGAAGAAAGAAAGAACATCGCAGACAACAGTATGTTGCCCTTGAAAGCCTCGGGTGATTAGTACTACTCGACTGTGCCGTTGCCGACTTTACATCTGTAGCCTATCGACGTGGTAGTCTCCCACGGCCCTATATGGAACTCTCATCTCGTGGCTAGTTTCGCACTTAGATGCTTTCAGCGCTTATCTATTCCCAGCGTAGCTACTCTGCAGTGCCCCTGGCGGGACAACAGATTCACTAGAGGCTGGTCCAACCCGGTCCTCTCGTACTAAGGTCAGCCCCACTCAAAATTCCTACGCCCACAACAGATAGGGACCGAACTGTCTCGCGACGTTCTGAACCCAGCTCGCGTGCCACTTTAATCGGCGAACAGCCGAACCCTTGGGACCTTCTCCAGCCCCAGGATGTGACGAGCCGACATCGAGGTGCCAAACCTCCCCGTCGATATGAGCTCTTGGGGGAGATCAGCCTGTTATCCCCAGCGTACCTTTTATCCTTTGAGCGATGGCCCTTCCATGCAGAACCACCGGATCACTATATCCGTCTTTCGACCCTGTTCGACCTGTATGTCTCACAGTCAAGCAAGCTTATGCTATTGCACTCCGCGTACGGTTACCAAGCGTACTGAGCTTACCTTTGAAAGCCTCCGTTACCTTTTTGGAGGCGACCACCCCAGTCAAACTACCCATCAAACAATGTCTCCCGAATCATCGGGATTAGACACCGGACACGGAAAGGGTGGTATTTCAACGTTGGCTCCACGACGCCTAGCGACGCCGCTTCGAAGCCTCCCACCTATCCTACACATCCCGTGCCCAATATCAATGTTAAACTATAGTGAAGGTGCATGGGGTCTTTCCGTCCCGTTGCGGGTACCCGGCGTCTTCACCGGGACCACAATTTCACCGAGCTCATGGCTGAGACAGCGCCCAGATCGTTACACCATTCGTGCAGGTCGGAACTTACCCGACAAGGAATTTCGCTACCTTAGGACCGTTATAGTTACGGCCGCCGTTTACCGGGGCTTCGATTCAATGCTTCTCATTGCTGATGACATCCCCTCTTAACCTTCCGGCACCGGGCAGGTGTCAGGCCTTATACCTCATCTTTCGATTTTGCAAAGCCATGTGTTTTTGTTAAACAGTCGCCTGGGCCTTTTCACTGCGGCTGGTATCGCTACCAGCGCCCCTTCTCCCGAAGTTACAGGGCCATTTTGCCGAGTTCCTTAGCCATGATTCACTCGAGCACCTTAGAATCCTCTTCCCGGATACCTGTGTCGGTTTGCGGTACGGGTATTCATAGCCTGGAGCTTAGCGGTTTTTCTCGGGAGTCTGATTACCTGCGCTATCCGCTCGCCCGGGGGCTCGCGGTACTATCGGCGTTCGGCTAGGTCGGCGGATTTGCCTACCGTCCCAATACCTACAGCCTTCAACGATCTATTCCGTCAGATCGCGGCAGTGTCACTACTCCGTCCCCACATCGCAGCTATAAATAGTACGGTAATATTAAACCGTTGTCCATCGAATATCCCCTTCGGGTTCTCCTTAGGTCCCGACTGACCCTGATCCGATTAGCGTTGATCAGGAAACCTTATCCTTTCGGTGGCGGTGTTTCTCGCACCGCTTATCGTTACTTATGCCTACATTTGCTTTTCCAGACGCTCCAGCACCCATTGCCAGGTACCTTCTCCGCTGTCTGGAATGCTCCCCTACCGATACTGTACGTAGTACAGATCCCATAGCTTCGGTGTACGGTTTGATGCCCGTTTATTATCCATGCCCGATCGCTCGACTAGTGAGCTGTTACGCACTCTTTAAATGAATGGCTGCTTCCAAGCCAACATCCTAGCTGTCTGTGCAATCGGACCTCGTTAGTTCAACTTAACCGTAACTTGGGGACCTTAGCTGATGGTCTGGGTTCTTTCCCTCTCGGCCCGGGACCTTAGCACCCCGGGCCTCACTGCGGCGCATGTCATACAGCATTCGGAGTTCGTCTGGATTTGGTAGGATTTGACTCCCCCGCACCCAATCGGTAGCTCTACCTCTGTATGACTCTATCGCCACGCTGTTCCTAAAAACATTTCGGGGAGTACGAGCTATTTCCCAGTTTGATTGGCCTTTCACCCCTACCCACAGATCATCCGGAAACTTTTCAACGTTTATCGGTTCGGTCCTCCAGTACGTGTTACCGCACCTTCAACCTGTCCATGGGTAGATCACAAGGTTTCGCGTCTACCCCCACTGACTATACGCCCTGTTCAGACTCGCTTTCGCTTCGGCTCCGGACCTCAAGGTCCTTAACCTTGCCAGTGAGGAGTAACTCGTAGGCTCATTATGCAAAAGGCACGCCGTCACGCCACCTGGACGCTCCGACCGCTTGTAAGTACACGGTTTCAGGTTCTATTTCACTCCCCTGTTCGGGGTTCTTTTCAC
>NZ_JBEPPD010000045.1:0-2251 GCF_040547165.1 Pedobacter sp. UYP30
AGCTTCTCTGCTAAGCTCCATTTCTTGTATTTCATGTTTCAAATGTATTATTTGAAATTCATAATAACACTCCGAACTTATTGGGGGCTAAACTATGTGGGGCTATTTGTGGGGCTAAAAATCATTTCGAAGATTGAAATGTGCAATTCAATGGGTCTCTTTAGATTGACGTAATGAATGCTAAGCAAGCCCTTTCAAACTCTAACCTGATTACCCATAAAACTAAGAATTATTGACTAGAGGGCTTTAAATCGCTAAAATTGTTATTTAGTTATTTGGAACATTTAAGTTAGTTTTCTTCATTGTCTAATTTTTCTATTTCCTTTTTCACTCCATCTATCAACTACTGTTCGACAGGTAAATAGAGTTGATATTTACTATAATGGTTTTGTTGTTTTCGAGTAGTGAAATTCTAACTACCGCATCATTTTTTATCTGTACAGAGCAAAATGCCAGTGGTTGGATTTTCGAAATCTTACTTTTCAAACCTATCGTAATAGTTTACCTACATTTGGAATTGCCCGATATGTTGATGGGCAAGTTTATTTTCATTTTAGCATGCCCGCCAAAGAAGTCACGCAAAGAAATTTTACCTTTACGTTCTCACAGAACCAATACTTGAAAGGCTTCCCTCCTACGGTTTTTCAAGTTCATACATCAATTAAGGATAATTTATCTCTCCTGAAAGTCGCCATCGATAGGCCTTCTCTCATCTCTTTTTAAAGCATCAGATTGCTGTCGCAATCTGTTCAAGACACACACGTTTTGAAAATTTGTGCAGAAATGGCATTGCTTGCAGAACCATTTTCAACCCGCACCAAATTAAGTAAATAAAGATGAACTAACGTAAATCACTGTCAGCCATTTTTGAACAAATTTGCTGTTATAAGCTGTTTTTATTATCATCAATAATCTGGAAACCTAAATTTATAAAATTAGTAATCCTCGAAACTTTGGCATCCTTATTCAATTCCTCGTAGAATTCCTTTTTTAACGAAATGTCGATTACTTTACCGTCAACGATTTTCATAATGTTTGGAAACCCTATGTTGTTTATACGATACAACATTCTTGAAATGAATCTTTCAGGAAAGTTTGATTTAGGTATTTTTCCATGAAGAAAAATCACATTAATGTCGTTAGCTATTGAAGGTAAAAGACTATTTTCAACGAAATCAAAAACATGTTTTCTGGAAGTATAACAAAAAAACTTTCTCCCATTATTATTATTCAGAAATTCTTGATATTCTTTATCAAGTTTCTGGTTCTCAAAAGTCAGAAAAGGCAAAACAATCAATGAAATCGGAATAAGAACAATGAATATTAATATTCCAAAAGTAACCCCAAATGTCAATTTTATTTTTCCTAAAATGTCTTTCATTAAAAATCTAATTTGTTGCGATTTCTTTTTTAAAATGGCTTATAACGTTTTGAAAATTTGTGCAGAAATGGCATTGCTTGCAGAACCATTGTCGCACAGCACCAGATTAAGTAAATAACTGATGACTTTACGTAAACCAATATCAGCCATTTTTGAACAAATTTGCGGTTAGGTGAAGGCCATAACCATTATTATTTTATTTTCGACCCATATTGCAAACACTCGAAGTGTGAGAGATAAATTATCCAATCCCAATCCTCCCTAATTATCAACCGGTCATCTGATGACGGCTGAAAAAAACTGTCCCAATTATTTTTAAATGTGTCCATATCTGTTATTAGAGTTTCATTTTCAGAAAACCAAGTCAAGATAATTTTTTGATTTATTTGATTTGATAATTCACTTAATTTTTTCGATACCAACTCATAGTTGTTTTTAAATTCTATTGTTTCAAAGTCTTTAAATTTGTCTTTGTTTAATGAATAACTTTCAAGAAAAACGTTTGATTTAAGCTTATTCCAAATTGCACTTTCAGCGTGTTTATCAAGAATAATAAGTTTTTCTAAAACTTCTTTGTTGTCCTCAAATCTCCATTCAAGCTCTAATTTCATAGCTGTATTGTTAAATTTCTAGTTCTCTGTCGGTCTAAAGGCTTGCTTATAACGTTTTGAAAATTTGTGCAGAAATGGCATTACTTGCAGAACCATTGTCGCACCGCACTAAAGTAAATAAATAACTGATGAATTAATGTAAACCACCGTCAGCCATTTTTGCGCAAATTTGCTGTTACCAGCAGTTATTTTTTATTTTTTTCAGTCGGTTTTGATGTTATAACAACACCGCCTTTCTTGTCTGTTATATTAAAATCAG
>NZ_JBEPPD010000046.1:0-2208 GCF_040547165.1 Pedobacter sp. UYP30
TTTTATGAAGGCTAAAATATTCTCACCCCTAAAAATATTGTTCATATATTTGATTTTGATACTAATATACGTGTTTATTAAGTAAGTAACTCGAAGGATTTATTAGAAATCGAAAATTTAAAAAGAGATGAAGAAGAAGGTATTCAAAAGTATCGGAGACCAAATCTTGAAATTATCGAATTGATGGAAGATGGAATCTACATGTCAAATTTTACAATTTTGACGTGTAAATATTCAATGGGAGAATCTGTTTCTGAGGTTAAAAAATATTATCTCAATAGTATTCCTTATTTTTTAGCTGGATGGAAAAAGTCTAGCGGTTATGTTCAAATGGTAGAAATGCTCTCTATAGGAATTGTGTTAGAAATAGAAGAAACAGAATTTAACAAGTTAGCAGAATGCGTGCAGAAAGATAATCCAAAAGACTATTTAATAGATTTGCTGATCAACTACAGAAATAGTACTTGGGAGACACTATCCACCAAATTTATGTGGAACAAACCCTAAAGATCAACCAAAGAAATAGTAGAATTGGCAAAAACAGATAAGAAAAATTCCTTAAAAAATTTAAAACAGTATTTAACTCTGTGGTATAAAAGTATAGAAATAAAAACTCATAATAATAAAATCACGCATTATGGCTATTGGTGCTGGGAAGCAGGCGCGTTGGCAAAAATACTTGGTCTGGATGACAGCAGTCTCGAAAACCAACAGTATTATCCCTACGATATGGTGCACTGGAAGGAGGCATAAATGATGGAGAACTTTATTAAACTATTAGATTTCCTACTCCCAAATGGGACAGACCATAATATTATTGCTCGTAAACTGCAAACAACATTATCTAATCCCGATAAATTTTTAAAGGAAAATGAACGTATGCTGAACCAAAGCGATGATTTGCTTTGGTTCGCGTTAATAGATGGCCTTCTCGAAACCGGCAACGCGATAGAATTAGACTGGAAAGACGATATTTCTGCCAATGATGTGGAAGAAATGTTAAAGAAGCAAGACCATCTCATTAATGTTGATTTTAGAGATAACGGCTACGAACTGGAAAAAGCTTTAAAAGATTTTGGTGAACAATTAGAAAACACCCCTTTTATTCTGCTACAGTTGGATATAGAGAGCGACAGTTATGTAATTACTACATGCAAGAGAGATAATTTTCTAATATTAGAAAAGTTAGACGAAAGATTTAAGGGATTTTAACTATTTGAAAATAGCTCGGAGGAAGCATGGGCTAAGAAATGGAAAGAGGTCTTTGACGACGATAAGATTGAAGAGGCCTACCAAGCTTATAAAAAACGCAGAGGTCTAAAAGCTAGAAGCAAGGAAGACTGGTTCAGGGGCAAAAAAGGCAAGGGAGGCTACGAAAACGTACTGAAAGGCCAAATGGGCGAATTCCAGGCAGACCAAGTGATGGCGAGCAAGGGTTATGTAAAGCTAAACCACGACGGGAAACTTATTGATGCGATGCACCCACCAAAAGGAAAAGGGATCGATGGCATCTGGTCGCATCCCGGTCCGCCGCCAAGGTATGTGGTAAGTGAGACCAAGTTTAGCACGACGGGCAATTATAAACTCGGTAAGGGGCAAATGACAGATGCGTGGATTAAGAAAAACATCCCCGATAACCTCAGTTCCGAAGCACGAGCTGGAATAGAAAAAGCAATGAACAAAGGAACTCATCAAAAGAAATATGACACAGATTTTGGAGACGGAACAGGAATATTTTGGTAATTTTACATGTCATGAATAATAGATATACAGAATTCAAGTGGACATCACTAACTAAGTTTGTGGATGAAGCCTGGATTGATTACGATTTAACCGGAACAGTTTTTGAAAATACATTTTTCAGGAATTTTACTTTTAGAAAATGCGTGTTCAATAAATCCAAATTAGATCAGGCTGGTTTTTTTAATTGCAACTTCGTTGACTGTATATTCGATAAAGTTAGTTTTAAAAATGTAGCAATTGGAGCTGAAGGTGGGTTGTATAGTAGGTGCAAATTTTTGAACTGCGATTTTAAAGGAAGAGGCTTTAGTTTTCCCCGTTTCGAAGAATGCTTATTTTCGAAATGCAAACTTGTAAATATTAATTTTAATGATAAGTAGTGTCTAAAATTTAATGTCGTATTTTGTTCCAAAACTATTGAGTATACGGTTCAAGCTTTCCTTTAGGTCGTGGAATGACTTATAGGCA
>NZ_JBEPPD010000047.1:0-2124 GCF_040547165.1 Pedobacter sp. UYP30
TGATTATTCCGAACAAAGTACACCACATTCCGAGGCATAGTACACCAGTTTGGTTCTGGCTTTAGCACTAACTTTTTTACCATATCACTTTTGGACAAAGTGATATTCTGTAAACTTAATGATTTTTTTTATTTCTCATGGATTTGCCCGTAAGTGCAATCCTGTGGGCAGATGCTGACAGTCTGTCCATAATTGCATCGGCAAGTGTGGGTTCATCTATAAAGTTATACCAGTTGTCCACCGGCAGCTGTGAGGTTATTATTGTCGCGCCATTTCCATATCTATCCTCCAGAATATCAAGCATTGCGATCCTGGCATCATTGCTCAGTGGCTTTAGCCCGAAGTCGTCGAGTATCAGAAGCCTGTTGGATGAGATCCCCTTTATCCATCGGAGGTAAGTTCCATCTAACCTTGCCTGGGCAAGAGCATCCAGAAACTTGTTCATACTGAAATATAGCGTACGGAATCCAAGCAGGCATGAACTGCGTCCGAGTGCACAGGCAAGAAAACTTTTGCCACAGCCGGTAGCTCCGGTAATAAGCACATTTTCCCCACGTTCAATGAAGGTGCCATCCGAGAGTCTTAGTATTTGTTCACGGGTAATACCGCGCTCGGGCGTACAGAGTATATCCTCGGGAAGGGCATGATACCTGAGTTTACTGTACCTGAGGTATTTTTCTGTTCTTGCATGCTCCCGGTACTCGATCTCTGCCTGGACGAGCATGGCAAGCATTGAATGTGGATCCTGGATATCGTGTATCGGCAATTGTAGTGTTGCCTCATAGCGCCTGGCCATTCCACTGAGCCTTAGGCTTTTCATCTGGTCTGCTGTGTTCTGTGTATTCATATTGATCTTTATTAGTTGTTTTTATATGCTTCTGCACCTCTAACGTTCTGGTGCAGCGGTGTCCTGTATTCTTTCTGTTCTGTTTCCTCGATCATGTCCATATTGTTGTCAAGGATGTTTTTTATCACCGTGTATTTGAACCTGTGCCCGGTAAGTGCCCTTTTGCAGGCAGCTTCCATCCTTGCCGCTCCATAGGCTTTCAAAAGCCTCATCAGCCCAGAGCAGCCAGCATATGATTGATGGGTCACGGGGTTGCTCTGCATCAGTTTCTGAATAAAGTCATAAGTATTCTGACCCGCTTTTTCAGCCTGTTTCAGATAATATTCGGGATCCCATCCCTTTTCATCCGAAAAGGATTGGTGCGCTTCGGGCATATGTTCCCTGACCGTGCTAAAATGGTGTTTCCTGAAGCTTCGGACGTGTACTGCGATCCGGGTGCAATTATGGAAGACCTCAACGCTGTCCATGCAATAGGATATCCTGACCTCTTTGCCGATATACCTAAAGGGAACGCTGTAATAGTGCCAGTCCTCACCCACGACCACATGGTAGTTCTTCTGGACTTTTGCCCTGGTGTAGTGATGGATAAAGAAGGGTGATTCGGGAAGTGGCTGCAAGAGTGCGGACTCATTGTTGTGGAAGAGTTCATAACGACTGAAACTCTTGCGTTGAAAGCTAAGCTGGTGATGTTCGTTCAGCTTGACCCTGATTGCCGCATTCAGTTCCCCCAGGCTATAAAAAGTCTGGTTCCTGAGTTTCGCATAGATGCGCATATAGGCTATCCTTACAAAGTTCTCGACACTTGGCTTGTCCTTTGGCTTATAGGGGCGTGCGGCAAAAAGTGCAATCTTGTTATGGTTTGCCCACTGCTCCAGCATCTCGGTAAAAACAGGCTCGTATCTTGAGCTTTTGGATACCCATTGCCTCATATTATCCGATTTTACCCCTTTGGGCACACCACCGATATAGATGAGCGCGTTGTTCAATGCCGATAAAACCTGAGGTAACTTTGCATCTACAAGTGCTTCCACATAACCGTAGCCGCTAAAGGGGAGAATGGCAAGAAATACCGGACAGCTGATCAGCTCCCCGGTAGAGGCGTCCAGATAATGCAATGGTGCACCGGCAAAATCTACCTGCATCATTTCGGCCGCCTTATGCTCAAAATGCATTACGGCCTTCGAGGCACGGTTGTGTTCCTGCAGCAGATCACAGAACCTGGAATATTGAAACCCTTCTGGATAACCTGCAATATACTCTTCCCACAATAATAACCG
>NZ_JBEPPD010000048.1:0-2066 GCF_040547165.1 Pedobacter sp. UYP30
AACGTTTTGAAAATTTGTGCAGAAATGGCATTGCTTGCAGAACCATTGTCGCACCACACTAAACTAGGTAAATAATACAAAACTTTCATAAACCACCGTCAGCCATTTTTGTACAAATTTGCTGTTATAAGCCGTTTTTATTTGTGATTTCTGTCGGAAAATAATCTTGCAAAAGACTATGAGTATTACTTTGAAACTGTAATAATTTAATTGCTCTTTCAGTAAAGTCAGTAATTTTAAAATGTTTGTTCACAATAGCTTTCAGTCCTTTATTATTAAATACTGAAAGTGCCTTTACATAATCTTTTCCGTCTATAATCTTATCCAGTTCTAATTTTCTTTTATCGTACCATTCTTGAATTTTTATTTCATTTGAAAATTTCATAAAGTTTTTGTTCACTAAAGCTAGTGTGTTTCCTTTAGAAACGTGAGAGTCTTTAAAGTAGTAGTTGATTTTTGCAGAAACGTAATTGGAAATCTGCAATTCCAATTCTCTTTTAAGTTGCTCTATTATATCGGTTTTAATATGCTGTACTATGGCTTTGTCAAACAATAATTGTTCAGCTAGCAATTCCAAGAAGCTTTCATCTAATAGTAAATTCTCTGGTTCTGTCATCGAGATTGAAAAAACATTTTCAGGTCGTAGTGCTTGTAGCCTGTCTGTGCCATTATGGTCGGCATCAATTATTCCGAAAGCTTTGGTAGTTGAATTAGGTAATTTATTAAATGCTTTCGTATAATTTATAACAGCAAAACAATTGTCAACAGGCGTAATTGTTAAGTCCGGAAATAGAATATTGTAAATTTTCTCATCTATGCTTCCTTTTATTCCCTCACAAAATAAAATATTCTTCCGACTTCCTAATAATTCAAGAAGAAGTGGTTCAGGAAGTTCGTTGTCTGGTATATTTTCAATTTCCCAATTACTTGGGTGGTTAAAACTCCTTATCCATACTTTTTTTGCAGTTCTACTTGTAGCAAAATCTAAGTCGTGAGTAAGGTAAATAAAAATACAATCTTGCCTTTCAAGTTCTAGTATATCCCAGAGTTTCTTAAGTATTGTTTTATGTAAATACATTTCTGGTTCGTCAATGATAATAAAACCCGCTTCAGGAGCCTGAAGTATATGAGCTATTAAATATAACGCAACCTTTTCTCCATCGCTCATTTGATGAGCAGGATATGAAGTTGTTGCCATTAACGGTCTTAATATAATATTGATACCATCCGTACACTCAAGTATACGATGTTGGATAAGTGTATTCCAAATTTTTAAAGCTTTGTCAAGTCTAGTTACAGGAATATCACTTACAACTTGTCCGTTTTGAAGAAGATCGAAATACTTGTTTCTAACAACGCTTCTTTCTGCTAGTAAATTATCTAATAGTACTTGAAATTCTCCTCCAACTTGGGTTAATATGCTATAGGAATTTCCTTGATTTTCAGTTGAATAAGTGACCTTTAGTGACTTGTCAACTGTTTGAGATTGTTGGAGTTTTTGACTTGTGCTATTAAAATTTGAAACACCACTAAAAGTAGGAATAATTAATAATTTCTGTGCTGAAATAACAATACCCGTATTTGGTAGATATTTTTTAAAGTGATTTGATAGAGTTGTTTTGCCACTTCCATTAGCACCAACGGCAACAATATTACTGCTAAAAAAATTGAGCTTTTTAAAGAAGTCTAAGTTGAAGTTTACTTGCTCTAGTTGTTTTTGTAAAGGAACATTTTGACTTTCAATACCATTTCTTATGCTCTCTTTGTTTTGAGGCTGAATAAAAGATAAATTTTGATATTGTCTATATGTAAAGAAATTTAGTGTTTGCGACAAGTCATTCTGAAATTGTTGAATATAGTTTATTGATAAACTTCTTTCAGTTAAGATGTTTTTTACTGTCTCAAAAATAGAAGTTGTCTTATTATGTAGTTCTAGCATCATCTCATCAACTTCACATTCTGTTGAGATTTGTTTGTGTAGTTCGATTTGTTTGATACTAATTTCAATAAAGTCTAGTAGTGCTTCTTTTGTCATATTCTGGTCGGTTCTAAAATAGCTTATAACG
>NZ_JBEPPD010000049.1:0-2059 GCF_040547165.1 Pedobacter sp. UYP30
GGTTCAACTCAGGTTTTTCGTTATTTACTTAGGTCTGTGCGGTACGACAATGGTTCTGCATTAATGCCATTTCTGCACAAATTTTCAAAACGTTATGCGGCAGCTTAAAAGACGACACAACACAGAAAATGGGACATAAAGTAGTTTGTTTAGACTGTAAAAAATCATTTAGCCAAGGAACTGACTTCAATGACAGAAAGGAAGCTACTTGCCCTGATTGTGGAAAACCAATGACACTTTTGCCTCATAGGTTTAGACCGCCTAAAAAGACAGAAGACAAAAAATGGGAGACTGTTAAGTTTTTAATTGAAAATGGCTTTTACTATCAACACATATACGAAAGCGTTACTAAGACATTAAATGGATTTACTAAGTATGAAAATTTGGTTCCTTATCCTGACAATATCCGAGATGCCAAAGAATTTGTAGAACGCTATAAAAACCAAGCACGAAAATGATTTTTTCAGGCACTGACAATCAAACAGTTGAACTAAAAATAATGAACTATCAATTTCCCGAAAATAAAGACTGTGATTGGATGGGAATTGGCTGAATATATATTTGAAAGTTGACAGCAAAGTTGGTAAATGGCAAACAATTGACCCTTCTTTGACTACTTGGGAAGTTCAAGAAATCACAGATTGGTTTGAACAACTTTCAGCAGACAAAGAACCAGAATTTAGATTAATAACATTTACAGAACCAAATCTATCTTTTGAACTTTTAAACGAGCCGACAGACAACAAGAAATTAATTAGAATAAAATTTGATTTAGAATGCAGACCAAAATCTGCGTTAAATGATGAAGAATAATTTGTTGATATTTCAGCTGACAGAGACGAACTAATCACAATTAAAAAAGGACTAAAAGATGAACTTAACAAATATCCTGAAAGAAAGCCGACCGCATAACAGCCGTTTTGCAAAATCGGGGGTTTCGTGCTTCTATGACAGTGAAGTGCTAAATTAAGCTTTATGCATCTAATAAAGTTTAGTGCTGAAAAACCCCGCCTTCGCAAAGCGGCAAAACGTTATAAGGCATTTTAACCGAACGAACAATTTAAAATATTGAATATGGAATACAAATACGACATTGCTCTATCATTTGCTGGTGAAGACCGAGAATATGTAGATAAAGTTGCTCAAATATTGAAAGAAAATGGAATTAAAGTTTTCTATGATAGGTTTGAAGAAGTTGACCTTTGGGGAAAAGATTTAGGAATTCACTTCGATTATGTTTACCGAAGACAATCAAAATACTTTGTTCCTTTTATTTCTGAAAATTACGAAAAAAAAGTTTGGACAAACTATGAAGTGAGAACAGCAATTGCAAGAGCAATTGAAAATAAAGAAGAATATATTTTACCCGTTAGATTTGACAAAACTGAACTTGATGGAATTCGCTCAACACTTGGATACCTCGACATCAGCGAAACATCTCCAGAAGAACTTTCTAATAAAATATTGAAGAAGTTAGGAAGCGAAGTAAATATTCCTATACCGGAAAAAGAAGAACCAAAAGGAAATATTTATTTGACTTCTTATTTGAATATAAATGGTTATTCTAATAGAGAAATTATGATTGGTGTAACTGTAACAAATACAGTTAATGACTTTAGATATTTTAACTCTCCATACTTCAAAATTAGTCGACCAATTCACGGAGATGCGGACACTTTCCAACTATTGAATATTACTTCTCAAATTCAATTTCCAAAAAGAATGGAATATGGCGAACAATATCAAGTAATGTATAATTTGAAAGAAGCTTTTTTAGAAGACCTTAAGAAAATGAAAGGGCAAAAGGTGACCTTGACTGCAATTGTAAATACGACAGTGGGAGAAAAGTTCTATTCAAATGCTATGGACATTGATATGTTATTCTTCGGAAAATAAAAAAAAACGCCTTATAACAGCAAATTTGCGCAAAAATGGCTGACGGTGGTTTACGTTAGTTCATCAGTTGGATATTCCGACCCATACTACACCACCCATTCCGAGGCATACTGCACCAGCCATTCCGAGCCAAAGTACACCAGTTTTTGTTTGAGGTAGAATA
>NZ_JBEPPD010000050.1:0-2053 GCF_040547165.1 Pedobacter sp. UYP30
TTATAAGAGTATCATATAGCGCAGCGAGCGGTCGGTACCGCTCCAGAAAGGAGGTATTCCAGCCGCACCTTCCGGTACGGCTACCTTGTTACGACTTAGCCCCAGTTATCGGTCTTACCCTAGGGCGCTCCTTGCGGTTACGCACTTTAGGTACCCCCAACTTCCATGGCTTGACGGGCGGTGTGTACAAGGCCCGGGAACGTATTCACCGCGTCATTGCTGATACGCGATTACTAGCGAATCCAACTTCACGGGGTCGAGTTGCAGACCCCGATCCGAACTGTGAACGGCTTTGTGAGATTCGCACCACGTTGCCGTGTAGCTGCCCTCTGTACCGTCCATTGTAGCACGTGTGTAGCCCCGGACGTAAGGGCCATGATGACTTGACGTCGTCCCCTCCTTCCTCTCTGTTTGCACAGGCAGTTTGTCTAGAGTCCCCATCGTTACATGCTGGCAACTAGACACAGGGGTTGCGCTCGTTGCGGGACTTAACCCAACACCTCACGGCACGAGCTGACGACAGCCATGCAGCACCTAGTTTCGTGTCCTTGCGGACGTATCCATCTCTGGAAACTTCACTAACTTTCAAGCCCGGGTAAGGTTCCTCGCGTATCATCGAATTAAACCACATGCTCCTCCGCTTGTGCGGGCCCCCGTCAATTCCTTTGAGTTTCAATCTTGCGACCGTACTCCCCAGGTGGAACACTTAACGCTTTCGCTTAGCCGCCGACAGTGTATCGCCGACAGCGAGTGTTCATCGTTTAGGGCGTGGACTACCAGGGTATCTAATCCTGTTCGATCCCCACGCTTTCGTGCCTCAGCGTCAATAGAACCATAGTGAGCTGCCTTCGCAATCGGTGTTCTGAGACATATCTATGCATTTCACCGCTACTTGTCTCATTCCGCCCACCTCTAGTCCATTCAAGCCCATCAGTATCAAGGGCACTGCGATAGTTGAGCTACCGTCTTTCACCCCTGACTTAACAGGCCGCCTACGCACCCTTTAAACCCAATAAATCCGGATAACGCTTGGATCCTCCGTATTACCGCGGCTGCTGGCACGGAGTTAGCCGATCCTTATTCCCACGGTACATTCAATCCGCTACACGTAGCGGGGTTTATTCCCGTGTAAAAGCAGTTTACAACCCGTAGGGCAGTCTTCCTGCACGCGGCATGGCTGGTTCAGGGTTGCCCCCATTGACCAATATTCCTTACTGCTGCCTCCCGTAGGAGTCTGGTCCGTGTCTCAGTACCAGTGTGGGGGGCCATCCTCTCAGATCCCCTAGCCATCGTAGCCTTGGTGGGCCCTTACCCCGCCAACTAGCTAATGGCACGCATGCCCATCTCCATCCCATAAATGTTTGGACACTGTACGATGCCGTACCGTGTCTTTATGCGGTGTTAATCCGGATTTCTCCGGGCTATCCCCCTGATGAAGGCAGGTTGCATACGCGTTACGCACCCGTGCGCCGGTCTCTGGAAAGCAAGCTCTCCATACCCCTCGACTTGCATGTATTAGGCCTGCCGCTAGCGTTCATCCTGAGCCAGGATCAAACTCTCCATTGTAAAATGTATAGTAAGAAACTGACCAGTTTTTAACCATGTTAAAAATGGTCTTCTTTTTTTTTGTTTTGTCTGTCGGTGAACCGACCCTAAAACGGGACATCCGGACCATGTACTGCGGTCGGTGCCCTATTATACTCGCTTGCGCTACATTGACATCTCTTGTAAGAACTCTATCGGGCTAGCAACCTCGCGGCGGCCCTCTTTCTATATATCTCCAGACTTTCGTCTACCAGGGGCCTTCTTGTTCCCCTGCTCGACTAGGTATGTTTCAATCTCTTTTTACGCCTTCCCGACATCCGCCGGTCCGACTCTCTTCCCCTTCCTTTCGGTTGGGAGTGCAAAGGTAGATAAGTTTTTTATATCTGCAAGACTTTTTTTCTTTTTCCGAAAATTTTTTTTCGTCCAAATCGTCATGCAGAAACCTGCCCCTCTTCGATGTTTTTTGCTCTATTCCCCGCCCATATCCCTGAGCGGAGTGCAAAGATAG
>NZ_JBEPPD010000051.1:0-2001 GCF_040547165.1 Pedobacter sp. UYP30
GTTTACGTTAATTAATAAGTTATTTACTTAATTTGGTGCGGTGCGACAATGGTTCTGCAGGTAATGCCATTTCTGCACAAATTTCCAAAACGTTATAAGCAAGGCAATGACAATTAACGAACGAATAAACATAGAAAATGAGACAAGAAATTGACAACCTTTTTAAAGACATAGACGAAATACCACTTTTCTATATAGAAAGCGGAAGCCGACTTTGGGGAATAGCAAGCCCGGACAGCGACTATGATGTTCGTGGATTTCATCTTCAATCAAAAAAGCAATATTTTGACTTCAAAAAGCACCGTGACATTATAGAAGTTATGGACGGGGACTTTGACTTTGTTTCCTACGACATCGACAAAATGTTTGGACTTTTATTAAAGAGTAATCCGACTGTTTTTGAGTGGATAAGGGCAAACATTATTTATTTCAATGAACTTCCTGATTGGACAAATTTTCGGCAAGATGTAATTACAAATTTTGATTTTAAGGCTTTGTTTCATCATTACATTTCACTTGCTAAAGGAAACATAAACTTAATGGAAACAGGAAAAAAGTTCACTTACAAAACTGCGTTTTATTGTATTCGTGGACTTTTATCGGCAGACCTTGCAACTCGACAAATAATTCCTGAACTTTTAATTGATGACCTTTTTAAACAGTTCGATAACGACAACGATGTTTTAAAAATTGCAAAAGAGACTTTGGACAGGAAAAAAAGTCAGAAAGAAAAAGAAGAGGTTATAGAAAGCGACAAGCAAAAAATATTGAATGCAATTAAAGAATTTACAAGTCAACTTGCACCAAAAGAGCCAAACAGCAGTAATAAAAGACAAAAGCTTGAAAGTGTATTGACCGACTACAGCTTTAACTTAAAGATGAAATTTTATGTGTAATGAAAAGAAGCCCAGCCTATAACAGCAAATTTGGGCAAAAATGGCTGACGGTGGTTTACTTCAATTCATCCGTTATTTACTTAATTTAGTGCGGTACGAGGAAGGTTGTGCAAGCAATGCCATTTCTGCACAAATTTTCAAAACGTTATAAGGCATTTTAACTCGACAAATCGCAGAAAAAATCTAAACCAAATGTTTCACTTTAGGTAAACTTTATTTATCTTTACTTCGTGGGACAAAATCAAAAACATAGAAAAATCGTCTTTTTTAAGAATTACTTTCAAGACTTTTTCAACAAACAGTCTAAAAAAGTAAAAGCCAAGATTGTTTGGACTTTTGATTTGGTCGAAGATTTACAAAGAGTTCCTGAAACATATTTAAAGCATTTAGAAAACACTAATGGGCTTTATGAAATCAGGGTTCAAACAGGAAATGATATTTTTCGCATTTTTTGTTTTTTCGACAAAGGACAATTAGTTATTCTGGCTCATGGCTTTCAAAAGAAAACTCAGAAAACACCAAAGAAAGAAATCGAACAGGCACTTAAGATAAAAGCTGAATATGAAAACACAAAATAATGACTTGATGACTCTTGAAGAGTTTAAAGAAAAAAATTATGGTAAACGTGGAACGACCGAACGTGACGAACTTGAAGCTGGCTATGAAAATTTTAAAATTGGCGTTTTAATCCATGACACAAGAATTGAAATGGGAATGACACAAGAACAACTTGCAGAAAAAGTTGGAACGACCAAATCTTATATTTCTAAAATTGAGAATGACATAAAAGAGGCTCGCATTTCTACACTTCAGAAAATCGTTAAACTTGGTTTTGGTGGACAATTAGAACTTTCTATAAAGCTTTAGAAAAAGAAAAACGCCTTATAACAGCAAATTTGCACAAAAATGGCTGACGGTGGTTCAACTCAGGCTTTTCGTTAATTATTTAGTTAATTGCGGTGCGACAGAGTTTCTGCAAGCAATGCCATTTCTGCGCAAATTTTCAAAACGTTATAGCCAATTTTAGGACTACACCTATGTAAACAATGAACAGAAAGGAACAACTATATAATTGGCTGACAACGGGTCTTCAACAAAATGCTGA
>NZ_JBEPPD010000052.1:0-1908 GCF_040547165.1 Pedobacter sp. UYP30
GTTCAACTCAGGTTTTTCGTTATTTACTTAGGTCTGTGCGGTACGACAATGGTTCTGCATTAATGCCATTTCTGCACAAATTTTCAAAACGTTATATGCAAGCTTAGGACAACGCAATTAAGAAATCTGAATCGGGGAAATACTGAAATGCTTTCTACCTGTTTTAATTCCCGACGCTTTTTTGCCGACACACATTTTAGCACATTTGCAGGCGCACAAACCGAAGCTCAACCTAACCTGCAAAAACGCTAAAATTTACCGACCCGACTACATTCTTTCTCTTTCTAAAAAACCTTTCGCTGATGATTTGAAGTCTTCTAAACTAGTGAATTGTTTATCACATGTATTTGTAAGTCGCGACCTATCTTTTCGTGGTAATTTTTCAAAATCCTCGTTTACTACCCAACCCCTAAAATTTAGGTTCGCCTTTTGATATTCCAAACAACTAATCGTCGCAATTTTAGCTTTAGACGCATCTTTTACTCCGAAAAGGTAAACAGGGTGTCCATTAGGAAAAAAAGAATAATCAGCCTCCAAATCGTCTCTTTCAGGAATTGGCAAAACATTCTTTTTTGGTTGAAATTCTTTAAGCTCTTTTTCAATAAATTCATCCAATATTTCGTAAAATAAATTTTCAATTACCTCTTTTTTGAAGTAACGCATACTACCAATTTTAGCATACGCTTGCGTAATATGCATTATATCAGTGAAAATTGTTTCTGAGCTTGTGTTTAGGTAAATATTCCCATTTTCTTCCTTTAAGCTATTTTCAGAAATTATTCTTTGTAAAATAGACTCTTTATTGTCAGAATCTATGTCGTAAGAATAAGAAAGGCGCTGAAGAGTTAGCCCATAATCACACAAAGAATATGAATCGACTCCTGTTTTATTTAAAAATAAATCAACCATATCACCATCTTCATGATAGATAGGTAAATATAATTGATATATCCCAGGTCTCTTTTGCTTAATAGAAACCCGTTGGTTAAAATCACTTTCTATGTGATTAAGTATTTTTTCCATCATTTGGTTTCATTTATTAACTGAACAGGTCTATTTGACCGCTTGGAGGCGGAAAATATTTTTGTCCATCTATCGAATTTACATTAATACGTTTTACATAGTATTGTATTGCCTCTTCTATAGTTAAATATTCTGTAGTTAACTCAATTCTGGCCTCTGATTTAACACCGTTATTTATTCCTTCTGCAGTAGACGTATGTATATGACAACTAGCATGATGAGGATGATGTATTGTTCCACCATGCGCTCCATTACATCTTAAAAGCATAATCGTCCCTTTCTCCTCTTTTGGATTATAAACTAGGCCTATGGAGAAGTTTTCACTAAATGTTAGATTTTGGTTAATGAATCCACTAAAACTATACTGACCATCTAATGATTTTAATACAAATGACTTTTTCAAAAATCCAGAACGACCATGTTTCATCTCCAAGGGAGCATCTATGACAACTTTCGGGCATTTAATGAGCGCTTCTAAAAATTCTTCTGTAAACATTGCAATCAAAAATAATAAAATAGCACTTGTATTCATACTTTATTTTATAAACCCTATAAATCACAGCACATTTACAAAGGCGCACAAACCGACCCAAAACCAAACCTTTGCAAAAGTGTTGCTAACGCCTAAATTTGCCGACGCTCTTAAAACGTTGTGCATAAACCAACCCTGCATATAACACGGGTTTTGTCTTATTTGGGCTGAAGTGCAATTAGCTTCTGTAGTGCTTGTATGTTAATTCACTTCTTTCTACTTTGTTCTTCGGTTAACGCCCAAACAATACAAAGCCCGAAAACGTTACCAGCAATTATACCAGACATTATGAAAATAAAATTACTTCTACTTTTTTCTATAGTTCTTGTCAATCTTCAAACCAAGGGACAAGT
>NZ_JBEPPD010000053.1:0-1682 GCF_040547165.1 Pedobacter sp. UYP30
TTCTTCAATTAGTAGCAATAGTTTTCTTTTATTCATTGGAAAAATTGATTAGTAGTCGGTCAGCGTAGCATTGCAGGTAACGTTTTGAAAATTTGCGCAGAAATGGCATTACTTGTAGAACCATTGTCGCACAGCACAAAACTGAATAATTAACGAAAAACCTGTGTTGAACCACCGTCAGCCATTTTTGTGCAAATTTGCTGTTAGCGGACGTTGTGGTTGGTATTCTTGCGATATTTAAGTTCTGCAAATCCATTTCGGTCAGCAAGTTATGAATTTAGTTCGGTCAATTTGCAATGAGTTTTTTGTTGTTAAATGCAAAAAAAAATCCGATTTCCTGCCTTGCATTTGAGTTCAGGTCGGTTGAAACATTTGGCTAATTGATTTCGTTCGGTCGGTTCAGGTCGGTAAAAAATTGAATTGAGCGATTTGGTCGGCGAAATAAACCTTAAATGCAGAAACCTAAAATTGTAGTTCGGTCGGTCATAAAAAACGCAATTGAGGAAATTGTTCAGCTAAATACTTTTAAAAAGTTCGTTCAGTTCGGTCGGCAATTATTTTTATAAAACGCGATATTCTATGAGATAACAATGACCGCTAACGGTTTGGAAATTTGTGCATAAATGGCATTGCTTGCAGTTCCAATGTCAGCGAGCACTAAATTAAGTAAATAACTGATGAATTAACTTAAACCACCGTCAGCCATTTTTGCACAAATTTGCTGTTAGCTGTTCGTTGTTTTTACCAAATTATTTATATCCTGTTCTAAAAGTATTGTCAAGTTTATTTTGAATTATTGTTGCAACAACTAAAACTTCTGTCATTTGTGTAAGTTGAGTATCTTCAAATATTTTTGGACTATGAGCTTTCGGATTTCTGTACATACTGAAAAACCCTTTACAAAAATTTCCAAAACCTTTATGCTCGCTTTCTTCGCTTAGTGTTTGCAATGTGTTGAATGCAAGCATTGGTTTTTTGTCTTTTCCTAAGCCAAAACAATCGTCGACCAATTCACAGCCATCAGAATTATAAGAGCTTAAATGTCTTAATTTTTCTGCTACACTTTTAGTGATTTCGAGTATTGCATGAAAATAATTTTCTTTTAACCATTCTGCCTCACAGTATGGTAGGATATCTCTATGAACACCAATTCCGTGAACTTTTTCTTTTATTTTTAAAGAGCGACTTTTGGCTTCTGAAATTGTCTTTGCTTTAACTATTTGACGAGGTTGTCCACTTTCGTCAATTTCTATTCCTTCGTAGATAAGTTTTTCATTAATTGCAGTTCGGTCGTTTTCAAAAGAACTTTCTTCGTTATATCGTTTTGGATTTAAAAGTCTGATTACAAACGATAACACGTTGTTTCCACATCTATCTTGTTCTTGACGTTTTTTTAAAGCGTAAAATATTCTGTCTGTTTTGTTTGCGCCTTGCTCTGCTTCAATAATTCCTGCACTTGATAAGTGTTCTGATATTTTTGTATGCGTCAACATATTCGAAATTATGTCCGATAGGTTTCTAAGAGTTATGTCGTCAAATGATTTTGTCATTTTTTTTATTTTCAGGGTTTCAGATTACAATGACAGCTAACGTTTTGAAAATTTGTGCAGAAATGGCATTACTTGCAGAACCATTGTCGCACCGCACTAAAGTAAATAAATAACTGATGAATTAATGTAAAC
>NZ_JBEPPD010000054.1:0-1520 GCF_040547165.1 Pedobacter sp. UYP30
GTAACTATTCAGCTTGTACTAAAAAAGCATAGTTATCAACAATTTCGGTTGTTGGTTTTAGAAAAACAGCTTAATTATGCACGCGTGTTGACTACTAGCTAAGAACTAACTACCTGTTTCTGGTTGCCTTTCATTAAGGTTTGTTTCCTTTGTATCACATAAAAATACATTGAACTCTTACAAAGAACGTATTGTAGAACTAGAGGCTAAGGTTGTCCGATTGGAAGCATTAATTGAAAAATTACTGGATCATATCGATGATTTGACGCATCGCAAAGACAGTCGAAATAGTTCGGTTCCACCATCAAAAGACGAAAACAGGCCTTTAAAAACCAAAAGCCTTCGTGCCAGTAAAGGTAAAAAAGTAGGCGGGCAGCCCGGACATGAAGGCAGTACATTGGAAATGACCGGAAGCCCAGATGCCATTATAGAACATCAACCGAAATTTTGCAACCATTGTGGCGATGATCTGTCCGAGAAACCTGCAACATTCATCCAGCGCAGGCAAGTTGTAGATATACCACCAATCATCACCGAGTTTACAGAGCATCGTATATTTCAAAAAACCTGTGCTTGTGGCCATCATACCAAAGCTACATTCCCCAGCGGAGTTAACTCACCCATTAGTTACGGAACTGAGATACAGGCAACAATTGCTTATATGCACACCCGTCAGTACCTGCCTTTTGAGCGGATGAGCGAGTTTTTTTTTGATGTTTGCAATTTAAAAATTTCACAAGGCACGCTCTGTACCTTACTGAAAGGCTTTGCCGAAAAAGCCCGACCTGCTTATGGGTTGATCGCTCAAAAAGTAGAAAATGGAAAATTGGTCGGGGGCGATGAGACAGGTGCCAAGGTGAACGGAAAAAAGGGATGGTTCTGGACTTTTCAAAGCCAGGCTGCCACTTATATTACATTTTCCAACAATAGGGGGACCGCTACCATAGAGGAGAATTTCCCGAAGGGATTTATGAACGCCATACTTGTCCATGATTGCTGGAGAAGTTATTTTCAGGTAAAATGCAAGACTCATCAGATATGCATTCCCCATCTACTCCGGGAACTTGTTTTTTTCGAAGAACGGTACGGGTCCAAATGGGCTATAGATTTTAAGGAATTATTGTGCCAAGCAATGGAACTTAAACGGGATTTAAGCCCACCACAATATCTCCAGCCAATACCCAAAAGAGATGAAATTATGGAACGACTATCTGTTTTACTACTAAATTCTGTTCCAGAAAACAGAAAAGATCTTTGTGCATTCCATAAAAGGATGCAGAAATACAAAGAATATGTTTTTACCTTTTTATTCTATGACCAGGTCCCCCCAGATAACAATGCTTCCGAAAGAGCAATCAGAAATGTGAAAGTGAAACAAAAAGTATCCGGACAGTTCAAAACCCAAAACGGAGCAAAATGCTATGCCATCATTCGTTCGGTAACAGATACATGTATTAAAAATGGACAAAATGTTTTAAATGCTTTTAAAACTATTGCTAAATTACAACCTGAATAGTTAC
>NZ_JBEPPD010000055.1:0-1510 GCF_040547165.1 Pedobacter sp. UYP30
GTTCAACTCGGGTTTTTCGTTAATTATTTAGTTCAATGCGGTACGACATCGGTTCTGCAAGCAATGCCATTTCTGCACAAATTTTCAAAACGTTATAGGGCATTTAAATGACGAACTCAAAGAAAACCACATATCTGATTTCAGGAATTGTTAGCCAACTTCTCGGACTATTTTGTTTTTTTACATTTTGGCTAATGCTTTTCGCAATCATTTTCTTTGTAATTGGGACGGTTTTAATTTTAATTTCGAAGACAAAGTGGTATATGAAATTACTATGCATTTCCCCAATGATATTTGCTATTGGCATCGTAATTAATGCTTTGACATTTGAAAAATATATTATTCCAAAAGACTTCAAAGGTGTAGTCTATGTAATTACGGAAAAAGACTTTGGACAAAACAGAGAATATGATTTTTTCACAAGAGTTTTTAGAATACCAGAATCGGGCATCTTATTTACTAAATTTAGACAAAAATCAGGTTTCAATAATAGAAAATTTTATCAAATTGACAACTTGGGAAACTTAAGAGAATTAGGTGTTTTAGATTACAGGAGTTATATCGAAAAATGGGACGTAAACCCACCGAAAACGGAACCTTCGAGAGATAGCCTTGCAGTATTTACGCCTGATTTAGAATATGACTTTAAAGAAAAAAATTACAGAATGGTTTTCACCGTTGGAAAATATAAAGAAACGAAAGTATGGAATTACTTACCAGAAGAGAAAATTGACAGCTTAAAAAAAGGAGTTAAAAAAATAAACGCCCTATAACAGCAAATTTGCACAAAAATGGCTGAAGGTGGTGCAACTTAGGTTTTTCGTTAATTATTTAGTTCAGTGCGGTACGACAATGGTTCTGCAAGCAATGCCATTTCTGCGCAAATTTTCGAAACGTTATAGGCAAATGTACCCCGAACGAAACGCATCAATTAGTAGAAGTTTCGCCAATGCAAACGGACAAATTTGAACTGACGAAAAAGCGTTTAAGAAACGTAACAAAAACCCGAACTAAAACAATAAGTTTGACCGAACGGAACGAATAGACTAAATGGAATTTAAAGCATTTAAAAATAAGTTTCAGACCGACCGAAAAGCTCAACTGAATTGCTTAATTGACCGACAATTTCAGTAAGTTTTTTGACCGAACAAAGCGCTTGACCGACCGAAATTTTTTTCGATTTTTAAGGACAAATTAACAATTAAGAACTGAACTCAACTTTTTTAAGACCGACCGAACTGAAACAGACAATGCTTAAATATCGCAACGACAAAAAAGACACATCTGCCTATAACAGCAAATTTGCACAAAAATGGCTGACGGTGGTTCAACTCAGGTTTTTCGTTAATTATTTTGTTCTGTGCGGTACGAAAATGGTTCTGCAAGCAATGCCATTTATGCGCAAATTTGCAAACCGTTATAGCCAATTTTAGGACTACACCTATGTAAACAATGAACAGAAAGGAACAACTATATAATTGGCTGACAACGGGTCTTCAACAAAATGCTG
>NZ_JBEPPD010000056.1:0-1508 GCF_040547165.1 Pedobacter sp. UYP30
TGTCTCGTCCTAAAATAGGTTTACATTAAAATGTAAACAAATGGGGCAAAAATTAATAGAAAAAGAGGTTATCGTGGCTGAGTATTTAGCAGGCCAAACCACCTACAGAAAATTAGAATCGAAGTACGGATTTGATTTTAGAGTGATACATTCGTGGGTGATGAAGTATCAAGGTAAAAAGCAAAAATTGAACATGCTTGTAAAACCCGGTGAAGTAGAGCAACCTCCACTTCCTACCGATGTAAAGGCTTTGCAGGCAGAACTTCGCAAAGCCAGACTGCATAACCAGCTGCTCAATGCCATGATCGATATTGCAGAAGACCAGCTTAAAATCGATATCCGAAAAAAGTCTGGCACCAAGCGGTAGAGCAGGTAGAACAAAGTACGCCTCGTTTTATCAACGAGCTTTGTTTGCTGCTTGGTACTAGCAGGCAATCCTACTATCAGGGCATAAAATTCATTCAGCAGAAAGCATACGAATCGGACATTATTATTGAAGAAGTATTACGTTACCGCAAGCATCAAAAGCGTCTTGGTACCCGTAAACTACTGGATGAAATGCAGGGTTTTTTAACCTCCCATAACTTCCGTATAGGCAGGGATGCGATGTTCGGCCTATTGCAGGAACGTGGCCTGTTGATTACAAAACGTAAACGTAGGGGCTTTGTAACCACGCTATCAAAACACCGGTTTAAGAAGTATCCCAACATCATCCGTGACTTTGTGCCTATTGCGCCGAACCAGTTATGGGTAAGCGATATAACATATGTTCATTTGGCAAGTGGCTTTGCGTATCTATCACTTATAACGGATGCTTACAGCAGAAAGATTGTTGGCTTTTACCTAAGTATAGATCTGACCGCAAGTGGCCCCTTAAATGCATTAAAGATGGCCTTGATAGGCAATCCCGAGCGAACCGGATTGATCCATCATAGTGACAGAGAGGTGCAATATTGCTGCGATGCTTATGTTAAGCTATTGCGGGATAAGAAGATCAAGGTCAGCATGACCGAAAATGGTGATCCACTGGAAAATGCTATTGCCGAACGGGTAAACGGAATTCTGAAACAAGAACTTCTTGAAGAGGTATTCCCTGATTATAAGGTAGCACAAAAAGCAATTGCTATTGCTTGCAGTACCTATAATCATCTAAGACCACATGGTAGTATAGACAATCTGAAACCCGCGGAAGCTCATCAGAAAAGTGGAGAACTGAAAAAACGATGGAAGAACTACTGGCAGCTAAAACAAGAAAAGGAGGATTGTATGGTGTAGGTTTTTTTGAGGCATTCCAGAAATGCATATAAATAATCCGCTAAAAGTGTAAACACTATAGCGGATTATATGCTTATCTGGCCAGGCTAATCCTAGTGGGTTGCTCCTCAGCATTGCTCGTTTCCGCTTCGCCTGGTTTGCCAAATGTAAACGGTATTTAGGATTAAAAAAAATGTGTAAACTTGTATTAGGATTTTAAATCAAAAAGTGTAAACTTTTTTCAGGACGAGTCA
>NZ_JBEPPD010000057.1:0-1385 GCF_040547165.1 Pedobacter sp. UYP30
CACTAGTGTCCGATAAAAAGGCGGCCAAATTGATGACCGCCTAAATAATCGTAATTTTGTCTTGCAAACTAAAAACACGATGGGCAAAAGTAGCTATTTTTCGAGTAAATCTGTTTTCGGACAGCTGATTTCATTGATTGATGACCATCATATAAGATCGGCGGTCAAAAAGAGCGATTCAGATCGCTACGTGAAGCGTTTCAAGACAAAGGACCACCTGATAAGCATGTTGTTCTGTTCGTTCGCCAAGTGCAACTCACTTCGGGAGGTATCGGGGGCAATGTTGGGCCTATCGGGCAAAACGGGAGGTTTCCAGTTGAGCCACATCCCCAAAAGGAGCACCTTATCGGATGCCAACAAGAACAGGAAGGTCGATTTTTTTGAGGACATGTACAATAAGCTCCTGCACCAGTACGGCCCCGTGTTATCGGACAGCCGGATCCTGGATGTTCTGAAAAAACAGGTCAAGATCGTGGACAGCAGCACCGTAAGCTTGTTCAAGGCCATTCTGAACTGCGTGGGGAGAAAGCCTAGGGACGGGAAGAGCAAGGGCGGCATCAAAGTCCATTCGGTGATAAACGCCGATGAGAAAGTCCCCAGCCTGGTATGGTTCAGCCCCGCCACCACGCATGACCACAGCTTTCTGAAGAAACTGAAATGCGATGAAAACACCATATACGTGTTCGACAAGGGCTATAACGACTATGTCGCCTTCAAGCATTTCACAGACCGGGGAACGGGTTTCGTGACCCGGATAAAGGACAATGCGGCCTACAATGTAGAGGAGGAACTCCCGATCGATGGATGTATCCACAGCGGGGTGCTGATGGACGAGATCATCGAACTGGATGTCAAGGGGGAAGGTGGCAAAACCTCAAAACTGAGGTTGAGGAAGGTAAGGTTCTATGACAGGGAACACAAGAGAGAATTTGAGTTTATAACCAACCTGTTCGATCTGAGGGCGGATATGATCGCCGCCCTGTACAAGGTCAGGTGGCAGATCGAGCTGGTGTTCAAACAGCTCAAACAGAACTTTCCTCTGAAATATTTCCTTGGGGACAACGAGAACGCCATCAGGATACAGATATACTGTGTGCTGATGGTCAACCTGCTGCTGAGTGTGATAAAGAACAGACTTAAGAGAAGTTGGGCGTTCTCGAACCTGGTAAGTTTCTGCAAGATCCATCTATTCAACTATATCCAGCTGATGAGGTTCCTGGAAAACCCTGAAAAGGACTGGATTATAGACAAGGGAGAGAGTGAACAGATGGCGCTGTTTTGACAGCCTACTTTTCAAAGTTTCCGAAAACAGAAACATAAACAACTGTAAAACAATATATTGAAAAACAAAATTTATAAATTCTAGCTTTTATCGGACATTAGTG
>NZ_JBEPPD010000058.1:0-1318 GCF_040547165.1 Pedobacter sp. UYP30
TAGTTTAGCCCCCAATAAGTTCGGAGTGTTATTATGAATTTCAAATAATACATTTGAAACATGAAATACAAGAAATGGAGCTTAGCAGAGAAGCTGGAAATCCTGGGTAAATCAGAGGAATTGGGGATTGTAGAAGCTTGCCGTAAATACAGCGTGAGCACCGGCACTTTCTATAGTTGGAAGAAGAAGCATGAGTCCAAAGGCGAAGCAGGTTTGAAGGTTACATACGATGACCGTAGCAAAGAACTGAAGAAAGCTGAGGAAGAGAACAGGATACTGCGCAAACTTTTGAGCAACAAGGAAATCGAACTGGAAATCCAGCGTGAACTCTTAAAAAAAAAGTTTGGGACATCCGATCCAAGAAAGATTTAGTGGACAGGGTTCATCAGCATTATAGGATCAGTAAAGCAAAGGTAATCAGCATGGTAGGGATGGTTCACAGCAGTTATTACCGTACACCCAGTTTGGGGTCAAAGGGCAACAGACCCAGTGAGCTCACTTACAACCGGACCAAGGGATGGGTCAGTCAAAAAGGCGTGGTTGATTCCGTAAAGGCTTTTTTGAGCCATGAGTTCATAGACTGTGGATACCGTCTGATGACTGCATACTTGCAAAAAGATGGCTATGAGATCAACCATAAAAAGCTTTACAGGATCATGAAGGAAGAGGGTCTGCTGAAGCTGGAAAACCGGATAAGCAGAAGTGGTTCGGGGCGCAAGTTTGTGAAATTCAGAAAAGTAGTGACCTGCAGACCTTTCCAGTGTCTGGAGATGGACATAAAGATGGTCTGGATCCCGAACGCCGGCAAGAATGCGTACCTGCTTTCTATAATAGATGTACACACACGGAGGATACTGAAGGACTATTTCTCTTTTAGCATCAAGCAGGCAAAAGTGATAGCGTTTCTCTCCAGTATGTTCTCAGATTACCAGCACCCGGAAACTGTTGTGATAAGAAGTGACAACGGAAGCCAGTTCATCGCTAAAAGCGTCCGTGGGTATCTTGGGATGATTGGAGTCGAACAAGAGTTCACACATGTGGCCACACCGGAGGAAAATGCCCACATTGAAGCTTACCACGGCATACTGAAAAAAGAACTGTTCGGAAGAGTGGACTACAGAACCTTTGGAGAAATCGAACAGATACTGAAAAGATATGTGCTTTTCTACAACAACGAAAGGTTACACGGGTTGTTGGGACGGATAACACCAATGGAGAAATGGGACCAGCATAAACACACAATTTTAATGAGAAAATTAACCGCATAATTAATCTTTGAAATTTAAAAGAATACTCTTGTTTTATAGGGGTCAAAACA
>NZ_JBEPPD010000059.1:0-1192 GCF_040547165.1 Pedobacter sp. UYP30
GTTTGTGTAGTTCGATTTGTTTGATACTAATTTCAATAAAGTCTAGTAGTGCTTCTTTTGTCATATTCTGGTCGGTTCTAAAATAGCTTATAACGTTTCGTGGCTTGCAGAAGTGGCGAACTTCGTGACCGATTATTTTCGGCTAAGATGAAATTTCTTGTGAAAGATAAATGTGAAATTACCACATATTTCGCCATTTTTGCAAACCGCTGTTGTGCGTTCGTTTTTTATTTTTTATTGAATTCTTTGATTCCAAAATAACAATTTTCACAGACTAATTTTATTTTTGCAATTTGCATATTTTCATCATTCCAACCATCATCTTTATTTCTCCTTTCTTCACATTTATTGCACCACGCTGATAAATCTTCATCCTCTTCTAAATACATTCCGATTTCACTTTCGAAAGATTCTTCAAAACCTGTTTTTTCTTTTTCGTTCAGATGTTGACAAATGAATGCATTTCTACTTTTTCCGTGTTTTTCGCATTCAATCAGTTTTTCTGTTTTGCTTTTGTTTATTTTTTTCAGTTCTTCAACAAAATTATTTTCAATTTTATCAGTTATCAGAAAATAAATTTCAAGATTATGTTCATTGACAATTCTATACGAACCAATTGCTTCAATCAAATCAAATGTTATGGATGTTAATTCCCAACCGATAAATTCATCTGCATCAAAGTAACCTTCGGTTAATTCAGAATACTTATATTTTTCGCCAAACTTTTTTACTAATAATGTTTTTAATTTATTGTTATGAACTAATTCTTTATTGTTCCATGACCAAAGCCAAGTTCTTGTTGAATTAGAATAACTTCCAATTGGAATGTATTCAAAGTTTAGTTCTGCTTGTGGTTTCTTGAAAGTAATTAATGAAGTTTCTTCATCATAGAAATATTCTGTATAACTATTCAAATCGTAAGTTTCCACAAATTTTTCTTGAACTTTTTTGAATTCGTTACAAGTTTTAATAGCAAAATCTGAATATTGTTCCATTTTCGTTTCTGTTCGGTTAAAATGCCTTATAACGTTTTGCCGCTTTGCGAAGGCGGGGTTTTTCAGCACTAAACTTTATTAGATGCATAAAGCTTAATTTACCACTTCACTGTCATAGAAGCACGAAACCCCCGATTTTGCAAAACGGCTGTTATGCGGTCGGCTTTCTTTCAGGATATTTGTTAAGTTCATCTTTT
>NZ_JBEPPD010000060.1:0-1187 GCF_040547165.1 Pedobacter sp. UYP30
CGTTAGCGGTCAGCTTAAATCGACACAAATGAAAATTAACAATTACAAAATATTGATTTCAAACTTGCCTGTAAAACAACAAAGTTTTAAGACAAAGCGAACAACTTGGAACAAAGCTGAAAGCCAAATTGAATGGTTAAAAAAACTAAATGAAGGAATATTTCATAATAAACCAACCTTGACAATTAGCCGACAAGACATTTTTGAAACGAAAGATTTAATAGAAAAGATTGTCAAAACAATATATTGGGGTTATCCATACGGAATGCGTGGCAACCATTTTGTAGATATTCTTAAACACATTGACCTAATTGAAAGTGCTTTCAAAAAACTAAAACAAACCGACCGACCTACAACAGAAGATTTCAATAATCTCACTATTACATTGAAGAGTGTTAAAGGACTCGGACTTTCCACTTATAGCAAACTACTTTACTTTTTTAAGCTAACATTCAATGATAATCCTTGCCTCATACTTGACCAAAGGCTAATTGACGTTTTTGCTAATAAAACATATTTCGAGTTTCAACAACTTAGCAAGGTATGCTACGAAAATGCTGAGAAAAATTATCTTAACTTTTTACAAATCACTCAACAACTTGCGGAAAAGATAGAAACGGAAGGCGAAAACATTGAAGTATTTCTTTTTACTTTCGGTAACAACTTGAAAACCACAAACGTGAACGAAAGCAAAATTTCAAATATGTGGAATGGTTACTGCCCAGAAAGTTTATTAGATGGAAAAACTGTTCGTATGCGACTAAATCAAAATGACTTTTTTGAAAGCGAAGAAACAGGCTTGCAAATTTGTATCATTACAGGTGTTCAAGCAGTAATTCTAAACTTCAGGGGACAAGGAAAATTCAGAACAAACATTAAGTATGCGGACGAAATTGAAAATGGAGAAATTTTAAGTCCTCAAAATTCTGACCGACCACCGTTTAACAATCCGACAACTGCATTCGGAGAAAGTGAAGAAATAGAAAAATATATTACGACAATCAATTGAAAAACTAGAAAATAGCTTAACAAAAGGGATTAAAAGAAAGCCGAACCGCTAACAGCAAATTTGTTCAAAAATGGCTGACGGTGGTTCAACTCAGGTTTTTCGTTAATTATTTAGTTTTGTGCGGTGCGACAATGGTTCTGCAAGCAATGCCATTTCTGCACAAATTTCCAAAACGTTA
>NZ_JBEPPD010000061.1:0-1177 GCF_040547165.1 Pedobacter sp. UYP30
AGTGCTAAATCGAAGATTTTTGCTTCCTTTGAAGTTCAGTGATTATAGAAAGTTTCGGCTTCTGCATCCGCCACATCGCCAAGCCGAAAAACGTTGGCAGTAATTTTAGAGACCGTTACAAAATAGAAATATTAATTAAAATTAAATATTAATTATGGGATTTGACATAAGTTACCACCCTATCAAAGAGAAAGAAATTCAAGAATGGTATTTTGATATTTTACTCGACAATTCAAAAATCGAAAAATTATCACTCGACAACGGAATTGAAGATTTTTATAAGCAAAAATATTCTGACACTATTGACATTGGAAATAAAACGCAATCAACAGAGTTTTTTGACAAAACTCACGGATATTATATTGCTGTAATTCAAGGATTTTACAGAACTTACTATTATACAAGAGGTTCTGCATTTTCATTTTTAATTGAAGATAAACCACAATATAAAAATTACACAAAAGGTTGGAAAGATATTTTAAATTTCAAAATAGATAATCCAATAAACGATAGAATAACAGACAATTATGGTTCGGGAGTTTATATTTCGGCTGACAAAGTAGTTAGTCTATTGGCGGATTATAAAACTGACGAAAAAATCAGACAAGAATTAAACAATTTTTTTTCTGACAAACGGATTGAAGTTTTCTTAACGGCATTAGAATATTGCAAAGAAAATAACTTTGGACTTTTAGAAGCCACTGAAGTTGTAGAACCAAATCCAATGGAAATGGAAGAGTCAATAAGTTATTCTAATTTATTTAATTGCGACAAAGAAGGAGTTTACCTTTACGCTGATGCTGCAATGGAACAAATTAGAGAATTTGAACAGCAACACAATTTAAAAAGTGGCGAGATTTCAAATAATTCGGAATATTTAAAAACAAAAGTCGGAGATGCTGAAAAAAATGTAAAAAAAGGCTTTTGGCAAAAACTTTTCGGAAAATAAAACTACTGCCAACAAAAAATTTGGTCAAAAATGGCTGACGGTGGTTTACGTTAATTCATCAGTTATTTACTTAATTTAGTGCGGTGCGACAATGGTTCTGCAAGCAATGCCATTTCTGCGCAAATTTTCAAAACGTTATAGCCAATTGTAAAATGACGACACAAGACGAAAATTACGTCAAAATATTATTCCGTTTTCATAGTGACGTTTTGGACGAAGAAACTGTAG
>NZ_JBEPPD010000062.1:0-1173 GCF_040547165.1 Pedobacter sp. UYP30
TTTCCCTCACGGTACTGGTTCACTATCGGTCTCTCAGGAGTATTTAGCCTTACCGGATGGTGCCGGCAGATTCCCACAAGGCGTCTCCGACCTCGCGGTACTCAGGGTACCACTGGGCCAATGGTGCTTACGTGTACGGGGCTATCACCCTGTGCCGCCGGGATTCCCATCCCGTTCCACTTCGCTGCATTGTAACCGTATCGTGGCCCTACAACCCCCACCTTGCCGTAACAAGGTGGGTTTGGGCTCTTTCCCGTTCGCTCGCCACTACTTGGGAAATCATTGTTATTTTCTCTTCCTCTGCTTACTTAGATGTTTCAGTTCGGCAGGTTTGCCCCATTATATGGTGGCATGTCTTCAACATGCCGGGTTGCCCCATTCGGAGACCCCCGGATCGAATCATATTTGCAGATCCCCGGGGCTTATCGCAGCTTATCGCGTCCTTCGTCGCCTCTGAGAGCCAAGGCATCCCCCGTGTACTCTTTCTTACTTTCTTCTACTTGTACGCCTTTTGCGCCGTACAGTATGCTTTTTCGCTAATGCCGCTTTTTAAGAGTATTTAGTAGTTGGTATTTGGTAGTTAGACCGAAGTCTTGATACTCGATACTCATTGCTTGATACTTCCAAGCGGCAGTCGCCTATTGTTGTCTGCTCTTGTTTTTTCTTACTTCTTCCAATATGTCAAAGAACTTTGCCAAGGTTGAGGGTGGAGGGTGTAAAGGTAAGGGGCTTAATGTGCCCCGTCCCAAGCCTCTTCTCGGCCTTGTTAGCGAAAACCCGCGGGCTCGAACCGTTTCTCATGTGCCCCGATGGCGTTTCCCCTTGTCTATCTCTATGTCAATGTACGCCATCTATCCCGATGGCAGCGCTTTTCTTTTGTTGTCAGCTTTCAGTATTCAGCTTTGGCCTTTCCGCTTTAAGCTTTTAGCTTAGGTTGTGGAGAATAACGGAGTCGAACCGTTGACCTCCTGCGTGCAAGGCAGGCGCTCTAGCCAGCTGAGCTAATCCCCCGGCTTTTTTTGAGTTCTACGTTATAAGTAGTAAGTGTTACGTAAAACGTATGGCTTAAAACGTAAAACTTCCCACTTAAACTAGGTAGTCCCGTCCAGATTTGAACTGGAGACCCCTACATTATCAGTGTAGTGCTCTAACCAGGCTGAGCTACGGGACTGT
>NZ_JBEPPD010000063.1:0-1145 GCF_040547165.1 Pedobacter sp. UYP30
TAACGTTTTGCAAATTTGTGCAGAAATGGCATTGCTTGCAGAACCAATGTCGTACCGCACCAAATTAAGTAAATAACTGATGAATTGACGTGAACCGCTGTCAGCCATTTTTGAACAAATTTGCTGTTACCTGCTGTGCGGTTATATTTTAATACTGGCAATGACTTCATTTTTAATTAGTTCAGAATCGTCAATTACTCTTAATAAAACACTTGCAAAACATAACCACTCCAAGGTTCTTTGCGGGTCATTCTGTTCTATAAGTCTATGTGCTTTAGGGTTTCTAATTCCCATTACCGCACCACTAAATAACCACATAAATCCTAATTGTTCATCAGGATTTTCAGAAACCTTTATTATAGGACTTTTTGGCGAGAAGACACTTTGCATTAAAGGTGTGTTGTCAAGTTTGTATTCTCCAGATTTGACTTTAACTGCCTCAACAAGTGCAATATATGTATCAAGAATGGCTTGGCGATAATGTCCGTTTTTATAAAGTTCGCCAGCTGTTTTTTGAACAATTGGGTGTAGTCCAGAGAGTTCAAATGGAACTTCCGGATTTATTTCTAATGCATACAAAGAATTAGAGGTTTCCTTTTGCTTGTTAATTAGCCAGTTTATTATATAATTTCTAATTTCGTTTATTACTGTTTTCAGCGAATTTGCACTAAAAGCAAAGCTATCAACTTCTACACCTAGGTTTTTTCTAAGAGTATCCATAGCGAATGGGTTTCGAAAAGAAAGAAGACCCTCTTTTTTAGAACTGTCTTCAAGTTCGACAACACCTTCGCGAATTGGGTAATTATTTATTTCAAAAAGAATAGGGTCTTCTATAATAAAAGGTCTACCATATTTGTCATGATACTGTCCGGGAACTTTTCTGTATTCAGGAACAATTATATCATCAGTCATGGCTGGATTTGTGTTGAAATAACCTGTTGTTTCAAGTAATATCCATTTTTCAAAGTCTTTATCATTTAACTGCTTCGCAACTGTTAGAATTTTCGGCATAACAGCACTAAGTTCTAATTCCGATACTTTCGAAAGGATTTCTTCAATTAGTAGCAATAGTTTTCTTTTATTCATTGGAAAAATTGATTAGTAGTCGGTCAGCGTAGCATTGCAGGTAACGTTTTGAAAATTTG
>NZ_JBEPPD010000064.1:0-1120 GCF_040547165.1 Pedobacter sp. UYP30
GGTGGATTCAAGTAATAAATGCAACATCTGCTAGATTGTTTAGTTTTTCGGCGAAAACTTCGTTGGGTGTCTTAAACCCAAATCGTTTCCTTGGTCTGTTGTTTAAAATATTTATTACCTGTTCTGTCTGTAATTTTGTTATCGATCCGAAGTTAGATTTTTTTGGGAAGTATTGCCTGACCAGACCGTTTAAATTTTCGTTTGCCCCTCTTTCCCAACTGTGGTAAGGTTTGGCGAAATAGAAGTCTATATCCAGTTCATCGGCTATTTTTTCATGGTCTGCAAACTCCTTTCCGTTGTCAGAGGTTATGGTCTTCAGCAATGGCTTCCAATCCTGCAAAAGTTCAACTGCCTTTGCCCCGACGCTGCCCGCCTCCTTGTTCTCTATCTTATCCATGAACAACATTCCCGTTGCCCTGTCATTGATGGTCAGCAGTGCCCCCTTGTGGTCTTTGCCGATTACGAGGTCTATCTCCAGATCTCCCAGGCGGCTCTTGGCCTCAACGATCGCCGGCCGCTGGTCGATGTCCTTTCTGCCACTTATAATGCCCCTGGTATCTTTCAGATGGCCTCTTTTCCTATATCTCCTTCCCCTGTTCCTTAAATAGGTGTGCAACGTGCCCCCATTGCGCTTGTCGAGCCAGACGTATTGATAGATTGCCTCTACGGAGACCATTTCTCGCCCGTCCAATGCTGCCCTGCCTACAATCTGCTCTGGGCTGAAATCCATACTCAGATAGTATAGCATGTTGGCCTCCACAGCTGCATTGAGCCTGCACAATTTACGTTTGAATAGATGCCGACGGGAAGCTTTCCCGTCCGCCAGCTTGGCCCTGTAAATCCCATTCCGCATATCTGAATTTCGTTTGATCTCTCTGTAAACAACAGACCTATCCCTGCGAAGAAAATCTGCGATCTCGACAATACTTTTTCCGGCATCGCGATATGCTTCTATTTTGTACCTTTGTTCCAACGTTAAATGAGCCATCGATTTTTGAGTGTTGCAACCCAAAGATAAGATGAAATTTTTCGCCCCAGCCGGTACGGCTTTTTTGCCCTAGGGCAAAAAAGCCGTACCGGCTACTTTTAAACCCTGTTGCATTTATTACTTGAATTCAAG
>NZ_JBEPPD010000065.1:0-1072 GCF_040547165.1 Pedobacter sp. UYP30
CGTTGGCTGCAAGCTAAAAGAACGACCACAATGAAACATACAATTATATTTTTACTGACATTTTTAGGACTGACAAGTAATGTTTTTGCTTATCCTATTTCGCCAAGACCATTAAGACAACTTGTAACTGAAAGTCAGTATATAATTGTTGGCTATGTTGTAAACACCTATGAAAAGAAAAAAGATAAAGATGATTGGGGTTCAAGAGTGGCGAGGATTGCAGTTTTAGAAAATTTACAAGGAAAAATCAGTAAAGACACTATTGAAATTGAATTTAATCCAAATATGATTTGTCCTTCACCAGACAGATATTTTGATAGCACCTATGTAATTTCATTCATAGACAAGGACAAAAAAAGTGGTAAGTTTCATACTCACGCCCTAAATTATGGTGCGAAGACATTAAACAAAGAAGAAATAGAAATTTACAAACAAAGAATTTCGGAAATTCAACAAATTCTTAAAATTTCAGACACAGTAAAACAAAGAAATAAAACTGTTGAATGGCTTGTTAAATGTGCGGAAAATGAAACAACAAGATGGGAAGGAACTTTTGAGTTAAGTCCAGAAAGTAACTTTATGTCATATTATTCAAGAACTAAAAATCAAGACTTTAAAAATGTCATTAATACTGAACAAAAAGAAAGACTTAAAAAAGCATTATTAAATTCAAATGAAACGATAGATTTTGGACTAGTTGATTTAGTCTACAAAGACAATGAAACTCAAATTGACGAATTATTATTTACGAAACTCAAAAACTTAAAAGAAGATGAATATTGGATTGCTGATAATTTTATGAATAGACTAAAGCATAAAAATACTTCAAAAGAAATGAATGAGATTATGGAAGAATTTGACAAACTTCAATTTGAATATGAAAAGAATGACGAACTCAAAAAGACAATAGAAAAATTTATAAAGCTTATTGAAAAATAGCCTGACAGCCAACATCGGTTTGGCAATATGGCGGGTTTAGTGCTAAATCGAAGATTTTTGCTTCCTTTGAAGTTCAGTGATTATAGAAAGTTTCGGCTTCTGCATCCGCCACATCGCCAAGCCGAAAAACGTT
>NZ_JBEPPD010000066.1:0-1071 GCF_040547165.1 Pedobacter sp. UYP30
ACGGTGGTTCAATTAAGGTTCTTCGTTATTTATTTAGTTCAGTGCGGTGCGACAATGGTTCTGCAAGCAATGCCATTTCTGCACAAATTTCCAAAACGTTACCACCAATTATAAAACGACGACATCCGAATATATGCCTTTTACCTTTTCACATCCAGCAGTAGTTTTACCATTGACCTATTTGCCTCGAAAATGGTTTTCTTTAACAGGACTTGTAATTGGCAGTTTGACACCTGACTTTGAATATTTTTTAAGAATGAAAGTTCAAAGTGAATACAGTCATACTTTAACTGGACTTTTCTGGTTTGACTTACCGCTGGGAATTTTATTGGCTTTTGCCTTTCACAACATTGTAAAAGCCGACCTATTTGACAACTTGCCGAAAAGCTTAAAAAACAGACTTTATGCTTTCAAACAATTTGACTGGAATAAATATTTCAAACAAAATATCTTCATAGTTTTGACTTCAATTATTATAGGTGCTTTTTCACATATTCTTTGGGACAGTTTTACACACGAAACTGGCTTTATTGTAAACACTTTTCGAATTATGACAAACGAAATTCATTTATTTGGCCGGACATATCCAGTTTACAAAATATCTCAGCATTTAAGTACTTTGATTGGTGGAATAGTTGTGCTATTTTCATTGTTTAATTTAAATTTTGACGATAAAGTGAAAGGTAAAATCGACAATAAATATTGGATTTTGGTATCACTTATCGGTTCGACAATTTTTTTGTTTCGATTTTTCTCAGGTCTAAAAATTAATGAAATTGGGAATATAATTGTGACAGGAATTTCCGCGGTACTTTTAGCACTTATTTTGACACCAACAATAAAGAGACAGAAATATAACTGGTGGTAACAGCAAATTTGCGCAAAAATGGCTGACGGTGGTTCAACTCAGGTTTTTCGTTAGTTATTTAGTTCTTTGCGGTGCGACAATGGTTCTGCAAGCAATGCCATTTCTGCACAAATTTTCAAAACGTTACCAGCAATTATACCAGACATTATGAAAATAAAATTACTTCTACTTTTTTCTATAGTTCTTGTCAATCTTCAAACCAA